>CAZDYB010000377.1:0-4979 GCA_964509045.1 uncultured Akkermansia sp. | reverse complement strand
TCACGCTGCCCTTCTCCCCGTAGAACTTCTCCATGTCCGCCTTCGCCTGGTCGAGGCGCAAGGCATAGAGCTTGGCCTTCAGCATGTTCCTGGCGGTTTCCTCGTTCTGGGCCTGCGACCGCTCCTGCTGGGACGCCGCCACCAATCCCGTCGGGATGTGGGTCAACCGAACCGCCGTCTCCACCTTGTTCACGTTCTGCCCACCCTTGCCACCCGACCGGAAGGTGTCCCGGCGGATCTCGGTATCCGGCAACGCAATGTCTGCCAACGACAGGTCATCCAACTCCGCCACCACATCCACCGAGGCAAAACTCGTGTGACGCCGCTTGTTGGAGTCAAAGGGCGAAATCCGCACCAATCGATGCACCCCACGTTCCGCCTTGGTGAATCCATAGGCGTTCAATCCCACCACCCGGTACGTCACCGACTTCAACCCCGCCGAATCCCCGGGCAACGCATCGGTCACCTCCCATTTCCAACCCCGCGAATCGAACCAGCGCGAATACATCCGCGACAACATCTCGGCCCAGTCCTGCGCCTCGGTTCCACCCGCCCCCGCCTGGATGCTGAAGATGGAATTGCGCGCGTCATGCGGTCCGGTCAGCAGGATCTCCAATTCAAACCGGTCGAGATCACGTCCCAGCACCTCCAACTCATGATCCGCCTCCTTCTGCACCAGATCCTGACCCGCAGGCGGCTCGGCCTCGCCCAACTCCAGCAACACCTGGACATCCTCCAACCGCTTCGTGAATGCCCCCATCGGCTCCGCCTTCCGCTTCAGGACATTCAAATCATCAATCACCTTCCGTGCCGCATCCGGGTTCGCCCAGAAGGTGTCCGAAGTCATCTGTGCCTCCATCTCCGTGATGCGCTTCTGCACCACGGGTAGATCCACAAATCGGCGGAGCTGCGTCAGTTTACCGGCAAGCGCGTCCACAGCGGATCGCGTGACTTCGAACATAGGCGGGAGAACCTATGGCCAAGCCAAGCCCCGTGTCGAATGCGGACTCGGAATGTCCCTGCCACGACGCCATCCACGCAGCACCCAACCCAACCCGATCACCCCGCAACCCCAGCCAAAGACATCCCCGTTCCGGGCATACCAGGTCCCACCCGCACGCCCCTGCCCCACCGGGATCCCCATCGAAAGAAACCCCTCCCGGTAGACAGAGGCCCCACCCTCGCCCAGCACCTCCCGCACCGCCCCCAGTTCGTCCACCCAACAGGTCACCCCGTTGTTCGTCGCACGCACCACCGGCACCTGATTCTCCACCGCCCTCAACACCGCGTTCGCCAGGTGCTGCCACTGCGCCCCGCTTTCCCCAAACCAGGCGTCATTGGTCAATTCCAGCAGGAAATCCACCCCCACCTCCGTGTGTTCCCGGATCCCATGCGGGAACACATCCTCGAAACAGATGATCGGCGCCATCCGCACCGTTCCTCCGCCGCCACGCCGCTCCCATTCGAACACCACCACCTCTTCACCCGACGCAAACCCATCGCCGATCGGGGTCAGGTACCGCATGAACGGCAGCCATCGGACCAACGGTACAAACTCACCGAACGGGACCAGTCGACGCTTCCGATACACCTCCGTGACCCGTCCATCCGACCCAGCCAGGAACGCCGCGTTGTAAGCCTTCCGCTCTCCTCCATCCCCCACGGCGACATCCGTCTCGCAAAAGATCCAGCCCACACCCTTTCCTCCCAGCAACCCGCTCATCGCCTCGAAATTGGTCCGTACCAATCCGAAGCTTCCCTCCGGCCAGATGACCAACTCCGGTTCGGTCACCAGGGCCGCACGGGTCAACCGATCCATCACCCCGAACGATTCCTCCCACGCACCTTCATCCCACAACACGGTCTGCGGTATGGCCGGCTGGATCAGGGCCAACCGAACCTCCACCGGCGGTTTCAGGAGATCGCTCCGACGCCGTTCCAGGACCCGGAAAAATCCAAGCCCGACACAGATCAGGACGACGAACAGCGGCAATCGCGCCTCGGCCAGCCACGAACCGCGGTCGCGCGGACGCAACACCACCGCGAGGCACGCCCCGACCAACGCCACGCTCGCCCAACACACCACAAACGACACCCCATAGCCCCCCGTCCACGAGGCCATCTGCAACAACGGTACCTGTCGCCATTGCGTCACCCCCAACGGACTCCACGGAAATCCCCCCATCAACCGCGCCCGCACCATCTCCAACCCAACCCAGACCGCCGACACCCCCATCGGAAGCAGCACCCGCCTTCGCCACGGGATCGCCGCATACCCATCCACCGCTTCACGCCAGCCATCCACCCGCCCGCCCATCGCCCGGACCCCCAGGGCCCACCACACTCCCGGGTAAACCGCCACATACCCCGACAACGCCAGCCAACCCGTCACCGACCCGACCGCATCCGGGATCTGCAACAACCACCGCAACGAAATCAGCCCCATCCCCAGTCCCGCCACCAACCCCAAGCGGAAGGCCGCCCCGCCACCCAGTCCCAACCCCGAAAACAACAGGATCCCGGGTGCCACCCACGCCAACCCGGCCATTCCCGGCGTCGGATGTGCCATTCCCAACAGGACTCCCGCCATCAACGCCCACGGATAGCGTCGGGTTTCCCCGTTCCACCCAACCCCGATCCGGAACCTGGACGCCCATGGCTGCATCGGTCAGCGGCGTCGACGCGATCCGCCCCCCAGCAACCGCACCCGCTCATCGATCTTCGGTGCGCCGCCCCCGGCCATCCCCAGACCCGACAGATCGCCCTTCACGTCCGCCATGAAGACCGGCACTCCCGCCCGACTGAACGACTCCGCCAACACCTGGAGCGTCACCGTCTTTCCCGTGCCCGTGGCCCCCGCAATCAAACCATGTCGCGTGGCCATCGATGGCAACATCTCCACCCATCGATCTCCCGCCTTGCCCAGTTGAATCCCCTTCATCCCTGAATCTCCTCCCTTGCCCAGCCCACACCCTCAGGCCTTCGGCAGATGCAAGGCCACATGGAACCAGAAGGTCGACCCGTCGCCCGGTGAACTCTCCACCCGGATCGTCCCACCCATCAGTTCCACCCACTGCCGCGCCAGGGCCAATCCCAACCCCGCACCCCCGTGCTGTCGGGTCGTTCCCCCGTCCAACTGCACAAACGGCTGGAACAACCGCGGCACTTCCACCGGATCAATCCCCGGCCCCGTGTCCGACACCTCGAAACGCACCACACATCGTCGATCGTCCACCGACAACAACAGGATCCGCACCGCCACCCGCCCCTCCCGGGTGAACTTCAATCCATTGTCCACCAACTTCGCCAGCACCTGATGCAACCGCACCGGATCCCCGGTCAACCTGGGCGGCACATGGACATCCAGTTGGCAGTCCAATTCCAACCCCGATCCGACCGCCCTCGACTCAAACTGCCGACGGATGCCCTCCAGCACCGCCTCCGGTTCAAACTCGACCGGCACCAGCGACACCCGGCCCGCCTCCAACCGCGAGAAATCCAGCAGATCCCCCATCACCGCCATCAACTGCTCCGCGCTGTCCCTCACGGTGCCCGCATACCCCCGCTGCTGTGGGCTCAGATCCGATGCCATCAACAGATCCAGCATGCCCAAAACCCCGTTCATCGGGGTCCGGATCTCATGACTGATGTTGGACAGAAACTGGGTCTTGAGCCGGACCGATTCCATCGCGGCATCCCGTGCCCGCGCCAACTCCACCTCGATCCGCTTGAGATCCGTGATGTCTTCGCTGGTCCCAATGCAGAACTCCACCCGGCCATCCACCCCGCTCTGCTGCGAAATCCGCGTCCGACCCCAGCGCACCTGACCCCGGGGCATCATGAAACGGAACTCGGCAAGAAACTCGTGCCCGTGCTGGACCGAACTCAGCCAGAGCTCCGACACCCGCGGTCGATCCTCCGGATGCACCGCCTGCCACCAGACTCCCCGCGGATCAGTCACATGATTCAACCCGGCCAAACGCCGCCATCGGTCATTGGTATAGGTCAACCGCCCGTGCGCATCAGTCTGGAAAACTCCCACCGGCGCCAATGCACACAGGACCCGGAAACGCTCGTCACTCACCCGTCGCGCCGCCTCTTCCCGGGTCTCCCGCGAACGATCCCGGATCCGGATCCGTGCCAGTACCCGGTCTTCACCCAGGGTCACCGGAACCATCGAGACCTCCACCGGAACCTCCAGCGCCGCCCCCTTGCAGAACAATGTCCGACTCGTCGCCACCGACTCGCCGTTGACCAACCGCAACAGCCAACCATGCCAGGTCGCCTGCACCGAACCCGGCACCAGATCCAACACGTTGCCCCCCCGCGCCGTGGCCTCCCCACCCGCCAACTCCTCAAACCCGGCGTTCCACGCCAGCAACTGTCCATTCAATGCCGCCAGTACCGTCGGTTCGCCTTCTCCCGACAGCATCCCGCGGATCACCTGCCAGTCCCCGGTCTCATTCGCACCAATCACCCCCGGAAGGATACTCCCCAACAGACCCTTCACCCCGTCGGCAGGATCCACTTCCGTCACGGACACGGGAGCTTTCTTTCGAGGTTCCATGTTGGCTTGCCGGATCCTGAGACTGCACCCGATCAGAAACTGAAGCCGTAGCCCACCGATATCAGATGCACGGCAATCTCATACTCACCGAGATAGGCCGGGTTCTGGTTCACCGCGATGCGCCGGTCATCATAGAAAACCCGGGAATAGGCCAGGTCCAGCCGATGCCGCCCACTCCGGTACCCCAACCCCACCGTCACCACTTTCTGGGTGGCATCCGTGATCGTCGGCGAAAACGTCCGCTCCGGCACCGGGCTCTGATAATGCTGATAACTCAGTCGCGCCCGCCATCCCTCGGAAAAAGCCCATTCCCCACCCGCCCCCAAGTTGAAGGTATACCACCAGTCCCGCGGATTATTGGTCGCCAACACCGGACAAAAAGCCAGCACTTACATAATAAATGTCTCAAAAC
>CAZDYB010000376.1:1735-4992 GCA_964509045.1 uncultured Akkermansia sp. | reverse complement strand
CATGATCCTTTGCGGTATCAGTGATGAAGCGGGCAATTCCCTTGAATCCCAGATCCAGGCCACCCGGGAACTGGGCTGGTCCCATATCGAGATGCGGAATGTCGCTCTGGAGGGTTATCCGAAGACCAACTTCCACGACCTGCCCGAACCCGCCTTCGATCTCGCCGTCGCCCGGCTCGCCGAGGCCGGGATCCGGGTCCATTGCTTCGCGTCCACCATCGGAAACTGGGCCAAGCGTATCGAAGACCCCTTCGAGATCACCCTGGCCGAGGTCGAACGCGCCATCCCCCGCATGCAACGGGTCGGTGCCCGGTTTGTCCGGATCATGAGTTACAAGGTCCGTGACGGTGAAGATCAGATGGAGGAGGAACGGTTCCGACGCCTGCGCGAGGTGGTGAAGCGGTTCAAGGACGCCGGTCTCCAACCCGTCCACGAGAACTGCATGAACTATGGCGGCATGAGCTGGCAACACGCCCTGCGCCTGCTCGAGAACGTCCCCGGCCTCCAATGGGTCTTCGACACCGCCAATCCCGTCTTCAATCTCGACCGTTCCAAACCCGAACCCCGTCCGCGTCAGGATCCGTGGGAGTTCTGGACCCACGTCCGCGATGCCTCCGTCCACATCCACATCAAGGACGCCCGCTGGAACGACGCCCGCAACGACGCCGACTACACCTTCCCCGGTGAAGGCGATGGAGCGGTGCAACGGATCCTCACCGACGCCTTCCGACGCGGCTATGACGCCGGCATCTCCATCGAACCCCACATGGTCGCCGTGTTCCATGATGCCCAGGCCGCCGCCCAGGACGACGCCCTCCGGGCCAATTACGTCGAGTACGGTCGCCGACTCGAAGCCTTGATCCCCATCTGCAGTAACCCCGCCGCCATCGCGTGACCCGTCCTTCCCCGCGGTTCCGACCCCTGCCCCGGCTTCGTCCGGGCATCGCCGGTCCCCATTCCATCCAACTCAACAGCCCGCGCGCCACCGTCGAACTCTCCGTCCCGGCCCCGGGCCTGTTCCGCATCCGCGTCCATCCCGGCGCCCCGCTTCCCGCTTCAACGTCCTGGGCGGTCCTGCCCCTCGAAACTCCCGCCCCGGATTGCACCCTGGATCGGGACCCGGACCACGTCTCGCTTCAGACCGCGCATGGTGAATTGAACTGGTCGCTCAAGACCCACGCCTGGTCCCTGAAACACAACGGGCTGACCCTGTTCGAATCGGTTCCCGACTCCATCGGATTCACCGCGGACCAACCCCGCTTCAGCCTTCGCCTTGCCGAACGCGAAGCCCTGTACGGCCTCGGTGAATCCACCGGCACCTTCAACAAACGCGGTCTCATCCGTGACTTCTGGAACATCGACGTCCTCGGTCACGCCCCCGCCATCCATCCGTCCCTGCGCCAACTCTACGTCTCCGTCCCCTTCGCACTCTCCCGCCGGGACGGACGGTTCGCCGGTCTGTTCTGGGACAATGCCCATCGCCAATCCTGGGACATGGGCCAGACCCGGCCCGACCTCTGGCAACTCTCCGCCGCGGGTGGTCCCATCGATCTCTATCTGTTCACCGGACCGGATGCCGCCGAAGTGGACGGGCTCTACACGCGATTGACCGGGCGGATTCCCATGCCGCCGCGCTGGGCCCTCGGATACCACCAATCCCGGTACGGCTACGAATCCGCCGAGCAGATCCGCGCCGTGGCCAAGGAGTTCCGGCAGCGCCAACTCCCCTGCGATGTCCTCCACCTGGACATCCATCACATGGATCAATACCGGGTGTTCACCTTCGGGAAGAGCTTTCCCCAGCCGCGTCGCCTGATCCGGGACCTGGCCCGCGACGGCTTCAAGGTGGTGACCATTGTGGATCCCGGGGTGAAGGATGATCCGCGGTTCCCGGTATTGCGCCGGGGCATTCAGGCTGAGGCCTTCGTCCGCTCGCCCGATGACGGGTCGGATTTCCTGGGCGAAGTCTGGCCGGGACGCTCGCGGTTCCCCGATTTCCTCAAGGCGTCCACACGCGAATGGTGGGCGAAGGAACAGGGCGCACTGAGTCGCGACGGGGTGGCCGGCTTCTGGAATGACATGAACGAGCCGTCGAACTTCGCGCGCCCCGACAAGACGCTGCCTCCCGACGCCCGGCACCACACCGATTTCGGACCGGCCACCCATGCCGCCGTCCACAACCTCTACGGCATGCAGATGTCCCGCGCCTCCCGCGAAGGCGCACTCAGCTCCAAACCCAGGCAACGTCCCTTCATCATCACCCGCGCCACCTACGCCGGCGGCCAACGCCATGCCATCGTCTGGACCGGCGACAATTCCTCGCACTGGGATCACCTGCGCGATTCCATCCAGATGCTCCTCAATCTGGGCCTCAGCGGATTTCCGATCTGTGGCGCCGATGCCGGCGGATTCCTGGACAACACCACACCGGAACTTCTGGTGCGTTGGATGCAACTGGCCGCGTTGACCCCGTTCTTCCGGAACCATTCCAACCTCGGAACCATCGCCCAGGAACCATGGGCATTCGGATCGGATGTCGAGGCCATATGCCGTTCCACGCTCCAACTCCGATACCAACTGCTGCCCCTCCTCTATTCGCTGACTGCTGAAGCGTGCCGGACCGGTGCCCCGCTCATGCGCCCCCTGCTCTGGCATTATCCCAACGATCCCATCGCCGCCGCCCGTGGCGATCAGTTCCTGGTCGGACGCGATCTCCTGGTTGCGCCGATCCTCGAACAGGGTTCAACCGCCCGGGTTGTGTACCTGCCCAACGACCATTGGTACGACTTCTGGACTGGCCAACGGTTCGACGGCGGAACCCATCACGTCGCCAACGCACCCCTGGAACTCATCCCCCTGTTCGTTCGCGCCGGCGCGCTCCTTCCCTTCGCGTCGGACGCCTCCCATTCCGAAGCCCAGGATCTCTCGATCATCACCCTCCATGTCTGGCCTGGCAGCCATCCCGGCCTCGACTGGTACGAAGACGACGGCCAATCCATGGCCTGCGAAAGCGGCGACTGGCATCGACGCCGATTCACCCTTCGACGCATGGGCCGGCAATGCATCCTGCAAGCCGATGCCCCCACCGGCCCCCATCCCTCCCGGGTGCAGACCTGGCGGATCCTTCTTCACGACATCAATCCCCGGGCCCACGTCCAACTCGATGGCCGGGTCGCTGAGGTCCTTCATTCGCCTGAGGACGGCATCGCGTTGATCGAAATCCCCAATCCGGGCGCTGGTTTTGAACTGCGCTTCGG
>CAZDYB010000376.1:0-1635 GCA_964509045.1 uncultured Akkermansia sp. | reverse complement strand
GCATCGCGTTGATCGAAATCCCCAATCCGGGCGCTGGTTTTGAACTGCGCTTCGGCATCGCCTGAACCGGTGCTGACCTTGATCCAATTCCCGAAGACGGCTCCTCCACGCCCACAGGTCGGGTCGGCATCCAGTCACCCCTACGAAAGGCCGCGTGACGTCCCGGCGGAAGTTCGGTCCGAGATGTGCAATTCCATCTGACCTGCCCCCCCCGTGAAGACCTGGATCTCGTCCCTGCCCGACCGTCGATGGATTCGAATCGTCGCCTGCTGGCTTCAGCTCGCCACCACCCTGTCCGGGACAGCGAACGACACCGCTTCGCAGCGGATCGATTCCATCGTCAGGGTCGGCGACTCCGTCTTCGCCTCCACGCCCTCCGGCATCTTTCGGGCGCCATTCAGCGGCGGCACCTGGGAACGCACCGCGATGCTGGAATCCATGCCTTTGGGCGGCGCTCTCTCGGGGCCGTCGGTTCCCGGTGATGAGATCTACTACCACGCCGTACGCCAACATCCCCCGCTGGCGGTCCCCGCTCCGGACCACCGGGTCTACGGCCTCTACCGCAAGGGCCCCGGGAACAGCCCTTGGGAACTGGCCTCACCGGATCTGGATTTTCTCCATCTGCTCGTCGATGGCTCCCGGATCTTCGCCGCCGTGAAGTCCCGCACCAATCCTCGGGAAGAGTCTGTTCTGGAATCCACCAATCGTGGCGGCACATGGCGAGCCCTGCCTCCGTTACCCCCCAACGCGGGCTATCTTGTCGGGCTCATCCCTGATCCCGACCATCCCGGCCTCGTGTGTGTCTTGACCGCAGGAATCCGCGGCCATGTCATCCACGCCCGCGACGCCTCGTATGACTGGGAAGTCACGCGGGAACATCGGTGGCGACGTCGTTCAGCAGACTCCATGCTTGGGTTCTCGGATCCAGGGGGAGTTTCTGTCTCCACTCCTCAGGCAGTAGTGGCGACCCTGGACAATTATTTCCAGTTTCCCGGTCACCTGCGCGACGATCCTCGCAAAACGATTTTCCCAACCCTGTGGATCGAGCTCGGCCGCAGACGCCAATTTCAGATCGAGTCCAACGTCATCGTGGTTGCCTCACTCCGATCAACCCCCAACTTCCACTCGCAACCGGGCCGGAACTTCGTCGACATGACCGACAACACCGGCTTCTGGGGAATGGTCCGGGTGACCCCCAGCGGAACCGCAGAAATCTTCCACCCGGTTCTCCGCGGTGATGTCGACCGCAATTCGCCGGGATGGATCAGCAACCCTCTCCTCCCGGACGCCACCCATCGCCGCAGCCTCAACCTGTCCGAACTGGCGCCGTTCCGGGAACAAGGCCAGTACCGAATCCAGATCTTCTATTCGAATCAGGACGCCTCTGCGAATCGGAAGGACGAATGGGCCCTCCAGGTTTGCAGTGAGATCTTCAACATCGAAGTCAGGTGATCCGCAACCCTTCAGGAGAGCCCCACCGACTCCCATACTTCCCGGGTCCAGACCGGGCGGATCCTTCTTCACGACATCAATCCCCGGACCCACGTCCAACCCGATGGCCGGGTCGCTGAAGTCCTTCATTCGCCTGAGGACGGCATCGCGTTGATCGAGATCCCCAATCCGGGCGCTGGTTTT
>CAZDYB010000375.1:0-4999 GCA_964509045.1 uncultured Akkermansia sp. | reverse complement strand
TCACCCTCCCTCCGCGATTCCCCCGAGCACTTCGGCCAGGTAGCGCAATTCCTGGTCGGGGTCATCGCCCGTGGGCAGCGTTTGCAGGAGCTCGGATCGGACCACGTCACGGAAGCGGCGGCGAAGGCGGTGGACAGCCACTTTCACCGCCGATTCACCCAGGCCCAGCCGTCGACCTGCTTCGGTCTGGGACAAACCCGCGGCGTCGCCCACCAGCCACGGTTGCAGGACTTCGAACTGTTCGCGTTTCCCTCCCTCGCGAAACTCTTCCTCCAGTCGATCCAGACTGCGACGCATCACGGCCAGCGCCCAGTCGCGGTCGAAATGGGTGTCTGCCACCCCCGCGCGTGGATCGGGCACCTGCAATCCGCTTTCCACGTCGTCGGTTCCAACGGAATCCATCGACTCATGCAGATGGGTCGACCCGCGTTTTTCCCGACCGGCCTGCTTCCGCTGGTCCGACAGGAAGTGCTTCACTGCGCCGAGCAGGTAGGATCTGAAACGTCCGCGGGCCGGATCCGGAGTACCGAATCCCCCGCGTCCCAGCACCCGGGAGAAGAATTCCTGGGCCAGTTCACGGGCGGCGTCTTCATCACGGCCTTCGCGACGGAGGAAACGGAAGACCGGTTCGTAATAGGCTTCGCACAGTTCTGCCAGGGCGATCCTGGCTTCCGGTGAAGTCCCCTGTGCCTCGATCACCAGGCTCCAGCGCGTTGGGCCGAACACGGCGCGGCCAGCCTGGTCCGGATCCGGATCCTGGCCTGATGAAGTCATGGGGATGGCGGACGGAGTCCACCGGCCCAGTTGGTGGTGCCACCCCCGACGGTGGTGTGGCGGATCGGTATTCCCGGGTCGCGATGGTAGCCGCGGACACGCAGGGTCAGGGTTGAACCGGTGGTGGTGGAGTCGTCCTGGGCTGCTGGAACCGGGTTGGTGAACCGGATTTCCCGGTCGAACCCTGCGGTGATGTCGAGGGTCGTGCCCATGGGTGGAAGAGATACCGGGAACAGTTGGCCCAATTCCGCGGGGCCGGTGATGGAAGTCGATCCTTCTATCGACACGATTTTCATCACCCAGTGTCCCGGGGAGTCGGGCACGGGCTCGAGGACCATGCTGGCAATGCCCGGTTCGTCGGAAGGTGCCAGTGCGTATCCGGCGAACGACTCCACCATCTTGGTTTGGCGGATGTCCTGACGGAGGATCTCGACGGTGGCGACGTGTTCCTTGGGGATCCGGAGTACTGCCCCGACGGGTTCGTAACCGGGCGCCGGAGGAGGAAGGGGACGAGGGACATTGTTTGTCAACGGAGGTTGGGCCGGAGGTGACTGGCGGATCATCAGGCCGGTTGCAAGGCTGGTTGCAACCAGGGCCAGGACCACGAACACGGGCATACAGAGGGATGCCGTGATGGCCAGGGGCAGACCCTTGAGTCGACCTTTCGAGGCGCGGATGCGGATCCAAGAGATCCAACCGAGCACGGTTCCCGTGATGCCAACGGTGAATGCGGGAACGCCGAGTGCGAGCAATTCCATCGCCCCGATTCCTCCGCCAAAGAAGATGATGACCAACAGGAGGGCGCCGATGAGCAAAACGGCGAGCAGGACGAGTGACGCCGCCACCACGGCCATTCGCGAAATGCCGGACGGTGGCATGACAAGTGTTCCCCCGGGTCCCCGTTCGCCGGATCCCGGCCCGGCGACCCGGTTCAATCCGCCCGGATCGCCTGCCACGCGTTCGACCTCGGTCTTGACCTCGCCTGCGCTCTGGAACCGTTTGTTGCGATCCTTCTGGAGCGTTCGGAGGACGACCTCATCGACGCCGGATCCGACCGGGGTCGTGGCGGAGGGAGGTTCGAAGCGGCCGATGGGCAATTCCCCGGTGAGCATTTCGTAGAAGACCACGCCGAGGGAATAGATGTCGGCGCGGTGATCGACCCCGGTGGGGTGTTCGAGTTGTTCCGGTGCCATGTAGTGGGGGGTGCCGAGGGTGGAACCGGTCTGGGTCAAGGTGATGGGAGCCCGGTCTTCGCCCACGAGTTTGGCGATGCCGAAGTCGGCGATCTTCACCCCTCCCTTTGAGTCGAGGAGGATGTTTTCGGGTTTGATGTCCCGGTGGAGCACACCTTGTTCGTGGGCGTACTGGAGGGCGGCGCAGATCTTGGGCACCACCGACAGGGCTTCAGCGGGCGAGAATCGGCCGGCCTGCATCGCCTGACGGAGATTCACGCCGTCGACGTATTCCATGGTCAGGTAGTAGAACCCGGATGTGCGTCCGAAATCGTACACGCTGACGATGTTCGGATGGTTGAGCCGGGCGAGGAAACGTCCCTCCCGGTTGAATCGCTCGGCGAACTCGGGATCCTGGGCGAGGCGATCCGGGAGCAGCTTCAGGGCTACCCAGCGGTCAAGGTGGGGTTGCCGGGCCTTGTAGACGACTCCCATGCCACCCCTACCGATCAGTTCCACGATCTCCAGTTGGGGAAAGTCGGCTGCCACCCGTTCGAGCGAAGGGATGTCGTCGGTGGCCGTGCCCTGGAAGGGAGCGGCGCCGCCGGTGGCTGCCCCGGCGAGGACGCATCGGGGACAGAGCCCCCTGGGTGCGTCGGCAGGAATGATCCCGGCGCAGCCTGGGCAAACCGGATGGGTCTCGTTTGATTTCATCGTGCCGGTTCCTGAGACGTGCCGGGAACGGGGTTACACGAAATCCCCGTAGGATTGAAGCCGGCTGAGCTTCCGGCGGGTGACGGCTTCAGGAACTTCCTTTGCCACTGCGCAGTCGCCCTTGGTATCAAGAACGGAAGCCGATTATGTCTCAGCGTCTCCCCGTTCCATCCCCCGTCCGTCGTGAGTTCCGAAAGCTCATGGCGGCGAACCGATCCGAGATCGCGATCCGGATTTTCCGTGCCTCCAATGAGCTGGGGATCCCGACGGTGGCGGTGTTCGCGCAGGAAGACCGGTTCTGCATGCACCGGTTCAAGGCCGATGAAGGCTACCTGATCGGGCAGGGGAAGGGGCCGGTGGCGGCGTATCTGGACATCCCGAGCATCGTGGCCCTGGCCAAGGAACGTGGGGTGGACGCCATCCACCCGGGATACGGATTCCTGTCGGAGAATGCCGAGTTCGCCCGGGCCTGCGCGGAGGCGGGGATCGTGTTCATCGGGCCGCGTCCGGAGTTGCTGGAGATGATGGGGGACAAGACGGCGGCGCGGGCGTTGGCGAAGCGGATTTCGGTGCCCGTGCTGCCGGGGACGGAAGAGCCGGTGACGGATCGGGCGGAGGCGATGAAGATCGCGAAGTCCATTGGGTTTCCGCTGATCATCAAGGCGGCGTTTGGCGGTGGTGGCCGCGGGATGCGGGTGGTGCAGAAGTCGTCGGAGCTTTCGGGTCTGCTGGATGAGGCGCAGGCGGAGGCGGGCCGGGCGTTCGGCAATCCTGCGGTGTTCCTGGAGAAGTACATTCCGCGGGCGAAACACATCGAGGTGCAGATCCTTGGGGATCAGCACGGCAACGTGGTTCACCTGTTTGAACGGGATTGTTCGGTTCAACGGCGGCATCAGAAGGTGATCGAGGTGGCACCGAGCCATGGATTGCCGGAAGGAGTGATCCGGGAGCTGTGCGATGCGGCGGCGCGGATGGCGCGGGAGATCCGGTATGACAATGCGGGGACGATCGAGTTCCTGTACGACCTGGATCAGCACGAATGGTTCTTCATCGAGATGAACCCGCGCATCCAGGTGGAGCATACGGTGACGGAAGTGATCACGGGCATGGACCTGGTGCGGTCGCAGATCCTGATCGCGCAGGGGCATGCGTTGCATTCGCCGGAGGTGGGGATCCCGGCCCAGGACCAGATCCCGCGCAATGGCTATGCGATCCAGTGCCGGGTGACCACGGAGGATCCGGAGAACAAGTTCATGCCGGATTACGGTCGGATCCTGGCGTATCGGTCGCCGGGCGGGTTCGGGATCCGGCTGGATGGCGGCATGGGATATTCGGGGGCGGTGATCACACCGTTCTACGATTCGATGCTGGTGAAGGTGATCGCGAGCGGCCGGGATTATCATGTGGCGTGCGACCGCATGCACCGGGCGTTGTCGGAGTTCCGGATCCGTGGGGTGAAGACCAACATCCCGTTCCTGGAGAACGTGATTGGGAACGACCTGTTCCGGGCGGGCCATGCGACGACGACGTTGATCGACACGACGCCGGAGTTGTTCTCGTTCAAGCCGCGGCGGGATCGGGCGACGAAGCTGTTGAACTTCCTGGGCAACGTGATTGTGAACGGGAATCCGCATGCCAAGGGCTATCTGCCGGCGCGGGCGGTTGAAGTGCCGCAGGCACCGCGGGTGGACCTGACGGAGCCGATGCCGAAGGGGACGCGTGACCTGTTGCTGGAGTTGGGGCCGCGGGGATTTGCGGAGTGGATCGACAAGCAGAAGCGGTTGTTGGTGACCGACACCACGTTTCGGGATGCGCATCAGTCGCTGATGGCGACCCGGGTGCGGACGTATGACATGTTGGGGTGTGCGGATGCGGTGGCGCGGCAATTGGGCGATGCGAAGACGGGGTTGTTCTCGCTGGAGATGTGGGGTGGGGCGACGTTCGACACGACGATGCGGTTCCTGAACGAGGATCCGTGGGAGCGGTTGCGTCAGTTGCGGGCGCGGATCCCGAACATCTGCTTCCAGATGCTGTTCCGCGGCTCGAACGCGGTGGGTTATTCCAATTACCCGGAGAATGTGGTGGCGGGGTTCGTGCGGCATGCGGCGGCGGCGGGCATGGACATCTTCCGGATCTTCGATTCGCTGAACTATCTGCCGAACCTTCGGGTGGCGATGGAAGCGGTGCAGGGGACGCATGCGGTGTGTGAGGCGGCGTTGTGCTACACCGGCGACATCCTGGATCCGCGGCGCGACAAGTATCCGCTGGAATACTACGTGAAGCTCGCGCGGGAACTTGAGCGCATGGGCGCCCATGTCATCGCCATCAAGGACATGGCC
>CAZDYB010000374.1:0-5012 GCA_964509045.1 uncultured Akkermansia sp. | reverse complement strand
ATCCGGCAATGGCTTTCGGTTGACCAGATACGGCTTCGGTCAGGGCAAAGGCAAGCTCGTGTTGCGAACTGGCGGCCGTTCAGCCGTTCGGGCGCATCCTGACACCGCCCCCGAACGGGATGGATGGACGTGCGAATCCATCCAGGACGGAGGGATCCATTCCAACCCCGGAGGGGTTGAACAACCGCAGCCCGGGGTGCGCTTCGCGACTGTGTTCCCGAAACGGGAACTGCCGCAGGAGATGGGCGGTGGGTTGCCGTGGGGAGGTGGTCCGATTAGCATCGACCGATGGAAGCGCCACCTGTACGTCCGCCGCCCTGGCCACCGATGCCACCGCCCCATCCGATGCAGCCGAAGAAGGCCTCGGGTTGGGGGCGTGGATTGTTGGGGGTGGTGGTGGCGATGCTGGCGCTGTTGGTCCTGGGTGGGCTGGGGTTGGTGGCCTTGCTGTGGGGTGCCGGGGATGGAACGGGATTCAGTGCGGGTTCACCGGGGGCATCGGGGTTGACGGAAGTGCTGCTTCGAAAGAGTGAGGCCCGGGAGAAGATCGCGGTGCTCACGATTGATGGCGTTATCCTGGGTGCGCCGATCGATGGGGAGGGACGGACGTTGGTGGAATTGATCGGGCATCAGCTGGAGCGGGTGGCGGCGGACGACCAGGTGAAGGCGGTGGTCCTGAAGGTGGATTCGCCCGGGGGTGAAGTCCTGGCCAGTGACGAGATCTACAATCGGCTCTGGGATTTTCAGGAGGAACACCCGGAGATTCCCGTGGTGGTGTCGATGGGTTCGTTGGCGGCGTCCGGGGGTTATTATGTGAGTGCGCCGTGCCAATGGATTGTGGCGAACGAATTGACGATGACGGGATCGATCGGCGTGATCTTCCACAGCTACAACTATCGGGGATTGTTGGACAAGGTGGGGGTGCGGCCGGCGATCACGAAGAGTGGCAGGTTGAAGGACATGATGAGTGGGGAGAAGGCGCCCGGCGAAGAGCATCCGGAGGAACAGCAGATCATGCAGTCGATGATCGACGAGAGTTTTGCGCGGTTCAAAGAGGTGATCCGGGCGGGGCGCAGACGGGCGGCGGAACGGAATCTCGGGGAGGGCAGGGTGCTGGCACCCGACTGGGAGACCCTTGCGGACGGCCGGATCCTTTCGGGGAAGGCGGCGCTGGAGAAGGGATTGGTGGATGAGTTGGGCAACTTCGAGACGGCGGTGGGACGTGCGAAGCAGTTGGCGGGGATCGATGAGGCGAAGCTGGTGTCGTTTGATCCGCCGATGGCTTTCGGGAGCCTGTTCCGGTTGTTGGGGAAGTCCGATGCGGAGGCGCGGACGATCCGGGTGGATCTGGGGATGGGAATGCCGACGCGGCTGCCGCAGGGCCGGATGTATTTTGTGTCGCCGGTGCACCTGCATTGAACCGGTGATGGGACATCAATTAGCCTGAGAGCCGTGGAAGCGTTCACCGATCGTCGCCTGTTTCTGGGTGCCGTCCTCGCATACGGGGTGGCGACCCTGTTTGCGGCATTGGCGTGGCGCCGTGGATTCAAGCGGGATGACGGGGCGTTGTATGGGGTGATGGCGCTTGGGTTCGCGTTGCACACCTGGGCGTTGGTGGAGCGGGGATTGAGCCTGTCGCGTTGCCCGATCCGCAATCTGTATGAGGCGACGACCTTCCTGTTGTGGA
Organism: uncultured Akkermansia sp.; assembly: GCA_964509045.1. GTDB lineage: Bacteria > Verrucomicrobiota > Verrucomicrobiia > Limisphaerales > UBA9464 > UBA6176. The sequence continues at coordinate 3,325 of CAZDYB010000374.1, read as the reverse complement.
CGATTGCGGGGGCGTACCTGGTGGTGGGTTCATTGCGGCGCCTGCGGTTCCTGGGCGCGTTTGTGGCGCCGTTGCTCATGGGGGTGGGGGTGTTTGCGCTGATGCCGGCCCTGGATGCACCCGGGGACGGGACCCGATTGGTGGCGGGTTGGCAGAGCCTGCATGCGACCCTGATCCTGCTGGCGTACGGGGCATTCGGGTTGGGGGCGTTGACCGGCGGAATGTACCTGCTGGAAGACCACGACCTGAAGCATCACAAGGCGCGGGCGATGGCGAGCCTGCTGCCGCCGATCTCGCGGGTGGAGGCGGTGACGGGCGGCAGCCTGGCGGCCGGGGTGGTGTTGTTGACGGCGGGATTGACGACCGGAGTGTTTTACCTGAAGGCGGCGCGTGGGAGTTATCTGAGTTCGGATCCGTACGTGCTGTATTCCGCGTTCACCTGGCTCATCTATCTGGGCCTGTTGGTGGCGCGCTGGCGATTTGATCAACGGGGTCGGCGGCTGGCGGTGGGTGCGGTGGGAGGGTTTGCGTTCGTCCTCCTGACCTTCTGGGGAATCTACCTGCTCTCGGGGTTGCATCAGCAGCCCGGTACGGGAGCCGCTGCGGCGGGGGGACAATCATTGGAGCTCGTGGAAACACGCTGACATGTCACTCGTCGTCGTCGGATTGAATCATCGCACGGCACCGGTGGAGGTGCGGGAGGCCTTTGCCTACCAGGAATCGGCGGTGCCCACGGTGTTGTCGGTGATCCGTGATTCGGGGTTGGTCCGGGAAGCGGTGTTGTTGTCGACCTGCAACCGGGTCGAGTTGTATGCGGCGGCGGAGGGAGATCTTCGGACGGTTGCGGCCCGGTTGAGGGATTTCCTGGTCCAGGACCGGCGTTTTCCGGGGCCGATGGAGCCGGTGAGCTATACGCATGTGGGCAGGGGGTGCCTGGAGCACCTGTTCCGGGTGGCGGGCGGACTGGATTCCCTGGTGTTGGGCGAGACGGAAATCCTCGGCCAGTTGAAGAAGAGTTATGACATGGCGTTGAAGGCCGGTCACACGGGCAAGGTGTTGAACCAGGCCTTCCAGAAGGCGTTCAGCATGGGGAAACAGCTCCGGACCGAAACCCAGATCCAGCGCGGCAACACTTCGGTCGCCTCCGTTGCGGTCGAACTGGCCGAGAAGATCTTCGACGATCTCCGGCATCGGGAGGTGATGGTGATCGGTGCGGGTGACACCAGTGAAAAGACGGCCCGGGCCTTGTTGAGCCGGGGCGCCCGCAGCCTGCTGGTCTCCAATCGCTCGGTTGAACGGGCGACTGCCCTGGCGGCTGAACTCGGCGGAAGGGCCATCCGATTCGAGGACTGGGACCACGAGTTTCATCGGGTGGACATCGTGATCAGCAGCACCAGTGCCCCGCACCATGTCCTGGACCGGGCCCGGCTCGAACAGTTGCTCAAGTCCAGGCCCGCCCGCGCCTTGCTCCTCATTGATCTGGCGGTTCCCCGGGACATCGATCCCGAGGTGGAGAAGCTCGACGATGTGTTTCTCTACAACGTGGATCATCTCCAGGCGGTGGCGGAGGAGTATGGAAGGCAACGTCGCGAGGAAGTGGCCCGATGCGAGGCCATCATCCGGACGCGGGTCGCGACCCTGATCCCGGACGTGGCGGCGACGGATTCTCCGATCATCTGCCCGGCGCCGGCGGGTCCGGGTTGAGGCGAATGAGGCTGTCCCGATTCCGCACTGCTGTCGAACCGCACCCGACCTTCTCCCGAATCCATTCATGCAAGATACAACACGTCCCCTGATCATCGTGACCCGCGGTTCGGCACTGGCATTGGCGCAGGCCAACACGGTGGTGGCCCTGGCCCGGCAGGTGCTCCCGGACCGGAAGGTGGAGGTGAAGGTGGTGCGGACGACAGGGGATCACCTGCAGACGGCGTCGATGGCCAATGCCGAGGGCGCCTTGCCCAAGGGACTCTTCACCAAGGAACTCGAGGTCGAACTGGCGTCGGGCGGCGGCGACATCGCGGTCCACAGCCTGAAGGATCTGCCCACCGAATTGCCGGAGGGAATGGAGTTGGCCGGGGTCCTGCCGCGTGCGGATGCCCGGGAGGTGCTGATCTATCGGGACGCGGAGGCGGTGGCGAAACGTCCGCCGTTGACGGAGTGGTCCCCGGGAACACGCTTGATCCGTGGGTTCGGTCCGGGCATGCGGTTGGACCGGTTGCCGAAGGGGGCGGTCATTGCGACGAGCAGCATGATCTTTGACGACATCACATTGTCTGGTAACAACATGGATCTTCAGGAATTGCCCAGGGTGACGGAGGATGCAGCCTTTGATGCCACGATGCTGGCGGCGGCGGGCCTGGTGCGGTTGGGGATGTTTCTGGGGCCGCGGGGTCGACTGGTCCTGGATCCGGTATTGCCGCCGGGACACGGCAGGGAGGCGCCTCCGGAGGGATTGTTCGGGGTGCTGATCGAGCCGGAGGAACTGTTGCCGGCCGTGGGGCAGGGTGCGGTGGGATTGGAGATCCGTTCGGACAACGGCGATGCGCGGGAACTGGCCCGGATCCTGACCCATGGCAACACGGAGAAGGCAGTGCTGGCGGAGCGCGCCTTCCTGCGCGGGGTGGGTGGCGGTTGCCAGAGTCCGATCGCGGCGTATGCGCGGGTGGTGGGGCATCAGCTGCACCTGCGTGCCTCGGTGTTGACGGGTGAACGCTGGTGGCATGGCGAAGCCCGCAGGCCACTGCGCGAAGCCGAGGTGTTGGGACGGGAACTGGCGGAAGGGTTTTGTCGGAGTCAATAGGAGCGCACGACCATGAAATACCAGATCCGGGAGAAGCTGCTGTGCCTGGGGGATGACTTCAGGATCCAGGATGCGTTCGGCAAGGACCGGTTCCAGGTGGATGGCCGGGCCTTCACGTTGCTGAGGGAAAAGTTGTCGTTCGAGGACATGTCAGGTCGGGAACTGGCCTTCATCCGTGAACAGGTGCTTTCGCTGCGCAAGGCCTATGAGATCCATCGCGATGGCCGGCGGGTGGCGGTGGTGCGCAAGGACCTGTTCAACCTGTTCCGCTGCCGGTTCACGGTGGATGTGGAGGGACCGGACGATTACGAGGCTCAGGGTTCGTTCCTGGATCACGAGTACACTTTCCGACGCCAGGGGAGGGTGGTGGCCGTGGTGTCGAAGAAATGGTTCACCCTGCGGGACACCTACGGGGTCGACATCGTCGATGGCGAGGACGACGTCCTGATCCTGGCGTCAGCAGTGGTGATCGACCAGATCTGCCACGACCGCGACGGCGGCCAGGAGGACTGATCCTGGAAAAGG
>CAZDYB010000373.1:0-5015 GCA_964509045.1 uncultured Akkermansia sp. | reverse complement strand
GGGATTCCATGATCTCCAGACCCCGGGCAACGGACGCGCGGAGGTGGGCGCTGCCGGAGATCAGGTCGCACTGGTAGAGGTAGTATGGCTTGACCCGGCACATCAGGAGTTTCTGGACCAGGGCGGTCATGATTTCGGGCGAATCGTTCACGTGCCGGAGCAGGACGGACTGGTTGCCGAGCTGGATGCCGGCGTCGGCCAGGCGACCGAGGGCGTCGCGGACCTCGGAGGTGAGTTCGGCTGGATGATTCGTATGGACGGAGACGAACAGGGGATGGAACTGCCGGAGCATGGCGCAGAGATCCGGGGTGATGCGCTGGGGCAGGAAGATGGGGATCCGTGTCCCGATGCGGAGGAACTCAATGTGTGGAATGGCGCGGAGCCGGGTGAGCAGGTACTCGAGTTTCTCGTCGTTGAAGAGCAGCGGATCGCCGCCGCTGAGAAGGACATCGCGGATTTCGGGGTGGGCTGCGATGTACGCGATCTGCCGGTCGAATTCGGGATGGAAGTCGTAGCCGCTGGCGTTGCTCACGAGGCGTGAGCGGGTGCAGTAGCGGCAGTACGAGGCGCAGCGGTCGGTGACGAGGAACAGGACACGATCCGGGTAACGGTGGACCAGGCCGGGAACCGGCGAGTGGGAATCTTCGCCGCAGGGATCGCTCATCTCCCATGAGGCCTGGTGGGTTTCCTCCAGGCGGGGAACCACCTGGCGTCGGATGGGGCAGAGGGGATCTGCGGGATCGATCAGGGTAAAGAAGTGCGGGGTGATGGCGAGGGCGAGTTTGGACTGGCCGGCGAGGATGGCCCCGGCGCGTTCCTCTGGGGTGAGGGTGGGGAGGAAGCGGGTGAGTTGATCCAGGTTGGTGACCCGGTTTCGAAGCTGCCAGCGCCAGTCGTTCCAGTCGGAATCAGGAACACCGGCCCAAGGGCCGCGTCCGGAGGGACGGAACTCCTTGAGGGCGGTGAACGCTTCAGTCGGGGTAAAGGCCCGGTGGGCGGTCGACGGCACGGTTTCCATGAGCGATGGCGGGCACAGTAGGGTTGACCCCTGAATGGTCAAGGAGGTGAAACCAGTAGAATACGTCGGGACAACACCTTGGGTTACTGGCCGAGAAGTTCCTCCCAGCGGGCGTAGAGTTGGGCGACCTTGGCGCGGGCTTGATCGAGTTCGGTCATGAACTGGGGAGCGCGTGCACCGATGTTCCTGTGGAAATCGGGTGAAGCGAGGGATTCCTCGAGGGTTGCCACGGATTTCTCGGCCACTTCGATGGCGGCTTCCATGCCGTCGAGTTCGCGTTGTTCCTTGTAGGAGAGCTTGCGGGTCTTCTGGGATTTGTCCTGGGGTGCGGCCTGGGGAGGGGCGGATGTGGGTGCCTTGCGGACGGGTGCAGCGGCGGCCCTGCGACGTTTCTCGATATAATAGTCGTAATTGCCGACGCTGCAGGTCACCACGCCGTCGCCCTCGAAGGCGATGATGTGGGTGCAGACCCGGTTGAGGAAATAGCGGTCGTGGCTGACGACCAGGACGCATCCGGGAAAGTTGACCAGGGCTTCCTCGAGGACGCGCAATGTCTGGAGGTCGAGATCGTTGGTGGGTTCGTCGAGCACGAGGAAGTTGCCGCCCTGTTTGAGGATCCGTGCCAGGAGCAGTCGGCTGCGTTCACCGCCGCTCAGGAGACGCACGGGAGTGGTGAGCCGATCGTCGGTGAACAGGAACCGTTTCAGATAGCCGCGCAGGGACAGTTTGCTGTCGCCCCATTGCACCCATTCCAGACCGTCGCTGACTTCCTCCAGCGCCGTCTTGTTCTCGCTCAACAGGAGACGTCCCTGGTCCACGTAGTTGAACCGGGTCAACGGTCCGATCCGGACCTCGCCTTCAGAGGGGGGCAACTGACCGAGCATGACCCGCAGCATCGAGGTCTTGCCCAGTCCATTCCGTCCGACGACACCCACCCGGGTACCGCCGGCGAAGGTCAGGGAGAGGCCTGAGAACAGGGAACGATCGGCGAAGCTCAGGCCCACGTTGTCCAGTTCCACCACCCGGTTACCCAACTGCGGCGGGGGAGGCACGATGAGATCGAGGTCTCCTTCATCCGGAGGAGGTGCGTTTTCCTGCACTTCGTAGAACCGGTCGAGACGGACCTTGGATTTGCTGGTCTGGGCCTTGGGCCGTCCGCGGACCCAGTCGATCTCGCGTCGGAGGAACATCTGGCGTTTGTGTTCGACCAATTCCTCACTGGCGAGCTTCTCGGAGCGGGCGACGAGGTATTCGGTATAGCCCCCTTCGTAACGTTCGAAGACGCCGTTGCGCAGTTCGACCATCCCGTTGACCACCTCATCGAGGAAATGGCGGTCGTGGGTCACGACCAGGATCGCGCCCTGATAGGATTGAAGGAACCCGGTGAGCCAACCGATGCTTTCGGTGTCGAGATGGTTGGTGGGCTCATCGAGGATCAACAGGTCGGGTTGGGCCACCAGTGCACGGGCCAGGGCCACGCGGCGCTTTTCGCCACCGGACATCGAGGTCACGAAGGCATCCGGCGGGGGACAACCCAGTTCGCTCATCGCGGACTTGATCCGGTGATCCAGGTTCCACCCGTCGAAATGCTGGATCAACTCCTCGATCCGGTCGTGACGGGATGAATGTCCGGGGAGGGATTCGAACTCGGCGATGAGGTCGAGGACATGGCGGGCGCCCTGGCGGACGTTTTCTGCGACGGTCAGGGAGGGGTCGAGAGTGAACTCCTGTGGCAGGTAGCCCACGACCAGGTCGCGTGAGCGGATGACTTCGCCGGAGTCGGGCAGGACATCGCCGGCGAGGATCTTGAGGAAGGTGGATTTGCCGGAACCGTTCCGGCCCACCAACCCGACCCGATCTCCGGTGGACAGGGCCATGGAGGCCCGATCGAGGAGGATCCGGGTATTGTGTTTGAGGACGATGTCCCGCGCTGCAATCAGTGTATCACCCATGTACGACGGCCCACAGGCTACCCTTGGGAGGGGTCGGGTGTCGTGTGATCATTTGGGCAACCACTTCTTCCAGTTCTCGGCGTAGGCATCGACATTGTCGCGGGAGATCCGTTCGAGCGGGCTGACATCGATGATGGCCGGGGGATTCTTCTTGAAGTGGACCTTGTTGAGGAGGTGTTCGATCGAGCGGTAGCCCCATTGGTAGCATTGCTGGGCGAGGAGCACCTGGACGTGGCCGGTTCGGAGGTAGCCGAGTTGGAGGGGCAGGGCATCGACACTCACGCATTTGACCGTACCGGGCGCCCAGCGGAGGGCGTTTTCGGTGAAGAGGGGCCAACCCCCGATCAGGGCCCATCCGGAGATGTCCGGGTAGGATTGCATGGCCCGTTCGATGGCGGCGGCGGCGTCCTGGGGGGTTTCACGGTGGTAAAAGGTTTCGCGGACGCGGATGCCGTTGTGCCGGGCGGCCTCCTTTTTCACACCGGCAACGCGTTTCTGGAGGTTGGGGGCATTCTGATTGCCGGCGAGGATGGCGATGACGCCGCGGCCGCCCATTTCCCGGGCGAGTTCGACCATCACCTGTTCGCCGCATTTCTGGTCATCCACGCCATAGGTGACGAAGCGCTTCGAGGCAGGGGCGTCTGAATCGAAGGTCGCAATGGGAACGCCATTGCCGACGGCCTTGTTGATGGCGTCGGTGAGTTTGTTGGCGTCGCTGCAACTGACCGCGATGCCATCGGCGCCGGCGAGGACGAGTTGCTCGATGGCTTCGGCCTGTTTCTGGGCGTCTTCGTCATTGGGGGTGCGCCAGTCGATCTTGAGTTTGATGCCATGTTGGGCGCCGAGTTCGCGGGCGGCGTCCTCGGCCCCGACGCGTGCGACCTGGAAGACGGCATTGCCCTGGGATTTGGCGATGAGGCCGAAGGTGTAGGAGCGGGCGGCCTGGGCCTGGGTGAGGGTGGTGACCAGTGGAAGGCTGGCGGTGGCGAGGAGGAAGGAGCGACGATTCATGGCAACGCTTTCGACGGGGGACGCGAAGAAGAAACGCCGGGGGATCCGGGGCGTCAATGCCGCGGTTGTGCGGATGCGGGGCTGTTCATTCCGGGCTTTCCGCGTTCTCATGCGAGAAGGTCATGTCGGACAGCATCAAGTTATCGGCTCCGGGCGGGCGCGGCTTCTGGGAGATTCCCGTGGTGTATGAGGACCCGCATCTGCTGGCGTTGAACAAGCCGGCGGGATTGCTGGTGTCGCCCGACCGCTACGACCGCGATCGACCGAACATCATGCGGTTGGTGCTGGAGGCGGTGGCGGCGGGGAAGCCGTGGGCGGCGGCGCGGGGTCTGACGTACCTTTCGAATGCGCATCGGTTGGACTTCGACACGACCGGTGTGCTGTTGCTGGCGAAGGAGCGGGAGGCGTTGGTGAAGCTGGCCGAGCAGTTCGGGAATGCGACGCCGAAGAAGACTTATGTGGCGTTGGTGACCGGTTCACCGGTGCAGAAGGAGTTCGAGGTGGACCTCAAGCTCCGACCGGACGTGCGTGAGCCGGGTCGGATGCGTTGGGCACGGGACGGCAAGAAGTCGCTGACCCGGTTCCGGGTGCTGGAGGATTTTGGCGGTGTGGCGCTGGTGGAATGCCTGCCGGAGACGGGTCGGACGCATCAGATCCGGGTGCACCTGCTGGCGGCCGGACACCCGATCCTGGCTGATTCGATGTATGGGGACGGACAGCCGTTGTTGTTGAGCAAGATCAAGCGTGGTTATCGGCCCAAGGGAGATGGCGAGGAACGGCCCCTGACCCCGTCGATGGCATTGCACGCCTGGAAGCTGGCGTTGCCGCATCCGGTCACGGGTGATCCGGTGCAGATTGAGGCACCGTGGCCGAAGGATCTGGAAGTGGCGTTGAAATTCCTGCGGCGTCATTGCGGTCCGGGACGGTGACCTGTTCCGCAGACGGAAGGGTGCAGGTCCATTGATTGCGCCGGATTGACCCTGAAAGCGGCAGTTCATCCATCCGCAGATGGCGCCGATGGCGCAGATGGAGGG
>CAZDYB010000372.1:0-5023 GCA_964509045.1 uncultured Akkermansia sp. | reverse complement strand
GCGAAAGAATCTGCTGCGCCGCCACTTCCCTCCCAACTGCATCGTTCCGGCTAAGAGCCCGTCTGAGAACTCAGGCCTTCCTCGGAATCATGCCAGCCGCCGCAGCATGATTCGTGTCGTTGCCATGTGAATCCAACCCGTCGCACTTCGAATGGTCCGTTCGTAATCCCTTGCAAGTCGCCGACATTGCATCATTCACCCGAGCGTTCTTTCCACTACCCAGCGTCTGGGCAGCACCTTGAACCCTTGCGCCGTGTCCGAGCGCTTGACCACCTCCACATCGATGTTTGTACGGAGCCCTTTTGCATGGTTGGCGAAGTCCTCGCCGCCAAAGCCCCCGTCCACCCACAGCTTCCGCAGCCAACCGGGATGGCACAGGGACTCGTCCAGCTTTTGCTTTGCCCCCTCGGGCTCCGGAAAGTCTGCCGGGGTAACCAAGATGGTGAGGATGTGGCCCACCGTATCGACCATGATGAAGTGCTTGCGTTCCTTGGTCCTTTTGCCTGCGTCATAGCCGACTTCGGTGGCCAGGCCGGCAGAACGTACGGTCTGGCTGTCGATGATTGCGGCCGTGCCCCTGCTCCTGCGCCCGACCTGTTCCCTGGCATAGGCCCGCAGACAATCATGCATCGCTGCCATGACCCCATCCCGGTTCCAAGCTGCGAAGACGTGGTAGATGGTCTTATAGGGGCGGGAAACTCTTGGGAAGCAGTCTCCAGTGGCATCCGGCTTTGGCGAGGTAGAGCAGCGCGTTGACAATGGAGCGGACCGGGGTCCCGGGGTCTTCCAGTGCGCGCTGCCTTGGGTAACCTTGGTTCAAGAAACTTCCACTGAGCATCCGACAGGTCGGTGGCGGGATTCGCATTTTGCATCGCCTGAAGGCCCGATGGGCCCAGTTATAAGTCAAAGCAAAAGTGTGGAACTCGCCGATGTTTCCACAGCTTCTGGGTTTGTAGGCAGCGATATAGGCCGCGGAGCTTTCAGACGGGCTCTCAGGATCTCCGAGGTTTCATCAAAGCGGGAGTGGCACAGGACAATACGGTCCATTCGCGCGTCAGTGAGCGCCCGGTCATGCCAAAGGAACCGGTATAGGTCGGAGCAGTCGTAAACCCAGTGGGAAACGCCGAGCGAGACCAGGAGAAAGTATCCGGCACCCAGACCGGCACTGGCGCAGAGGATTCTCCAGTGGACCTGGACCAAGGAAACCAGGCCAGCCAACGCGACGATCACAACCACGCCGGCGGCGAGGTAGAGGGGCCAGTTGAATCGAAGTATGGTCAGCATCCCTTGCCAGCGTCCGCGTGGAATCATTCCGGTCCTCCCGACTTCACTATCCGACCGCTGTGCCAGCGACAGGGGACGTCATCGACGGCGAAGGCATTGGCCGCGATTGCCTGCACGTTGTTCAAGGGCGGGTCTTCGAAGATCCCGACCTGCCATGCCTTCAGCGTGACCGGTCGCGGTGTCCAGTCGGTGCGACTGCCTTCGATGACGACGAATGAGCCATCGGGTTGATGGCTGAACGTGAAGGGCATGGGCCCGGCGAATCGTCGGGCGGTCCGCCAGTCCGGAAAGGGAGAGCCGGCAGGCAATGGAACATCGCCACCACTGTCTTCAAAGGTGAGGTCCAGGGAAGTCCTTCCAGAAGCTTGTGTAGCCCGGATGCGGGTCTCGGCGCCGCGTGAATCGATGACGACCTTCACGTGGCGGTAGTTGTATTGGGTCAGTTGGTTGCCGACCCAAACCATGCGACGCCGGTCGGTTTCGCTGCGAAGGATGTTCGGTCCGCGGAGGCGTCGACCGGACTCGTCGTGAAGACGTGTGAAGACACGATGACCGGCGAGGAAGAATTCCTGGCCCAACCGGGTGGGAAATCCCGTGGGTCGGAGATTGCGGGTCCAGACCAATGCCACGGTCACGAATCCAAGATCTCCGTAGGTGTCGATCTCCAGTTCCTGCGGTACGAGCGGGCGCAGGACGGATTGGGGGAAGGCGAAGGAGATGGCGACCACCCGTTTGAGTGTGGCCAGGACGGGGAACGGGTGGCGCTTGAGGTGGTCCATGAAGACTTCCAAAGGTCAGAGGCGCCGGCCTTCCTCGACGTCCATGAGATCGAAGAAGGTGATCAGGTCGTCGCGATGGGCGAGACCGGACTCGGCCTTGCTCCGGATGAGGCTGGGTGTACCCGAGTCACGCCAACCCCGTTTCATCATGAAGGTGTTCCACACTTCGACCTGTTCGGCATCGGGGCGGCGGCCCTGGGCGAGGCATCTCTCGAGGATTTCTTCATCCGATCCGCCGGCCAGAACGCTCGCGGTGAAGACTTCAAAGGAGACATCGATGAAGCGGCAGAAGCGGTCATCGAACGTGCGGTTGCCGGGGATGAAACCCACGTGATATCCGTCCGGCAGACGGCCGACGGAATGGAGTCGGACCTTGTCGATCAGGCGCGCGACCAGAACGATGCCCAAGACCTTGTCGTAGGGGCTGCGGATGGGGAAATCCATGGGCGATGTGGTATCGGAACGGATCCGGCACGGCAACCGGTGAGGAAGGGTCAGGCAGGGCCGAGGTTGGCCGATTCAAGACGTTCAAGAAATCCCTCGAGGGTGTTCACCAGGTTGGCCAACCCGGGCCAACGCCCTGCTAGAATGTCGTTGGCATGGGCGAGGGCGTTTCGGAGTTGCCCCACCTCCCTGAAGAAGTGTTCCAGGGAGTTTCGCGAGGTGAAGCCGCTGAGGGCGAACAGATCCGGGTCCTTCATCAGGATGGTCGCCTTGTCGCCGAGTTGAAGGCAGTCGGAGAGGTCGTTCTCCTCATGTCGTCGACGTCGCTCCGCAAAGAGGCGTTGGGCGCCCTGCACTCGTTCGCTGCTCAGGTGACAGGTCCAACTGTCTCCGGGGTAACGCTCCCGCACCAACCGCAGCATCTGCATCTCCAACAGGGAAACGAGGCCGAAAAGCCACATGCGGACCGGGGCCTTCTGGAGGTCGCCGCGGGTGACGATCCCACCCACATGTCCCAGGACATTGATGAAGACGTGACGCCGATCCCGAAGTGCGGCGAAGGCAGCCAGCAAGGGTTCACTGTCCGGCAGGACGGCATCGGAGCCGAAGGCTTCCCGGTGTTCTCCAAGGGTTCCGGAGTTGAGCGAGGTCACGGATGCAAACCCGGTCACCACACCATGCTCACGGATTCCCACCACGTCATAGCCGCGATGCTCGAGGAATTCGCGAACGACTTCGGCCGGTTGGGCGGCGTCGAAGGAATTCAACGGTTCGGCGATGTCGCGAAGTGTGATCGTCCGGGCGAAGAGACGCTGGAGATCCCCGAGTGAGGACTTGAGATGTTTCATGCCGATCCGGAAGCGTGGTCCCAGCGGATCGTCACCGGGACGTCGTCGCGGTGGGCGATGGCGGTCTGGCCACGGTCGGTTGAGCCAGGAACTGGAGTCGGCGGCTGGGGGCAATCGCCACATCGACGTCGACGTAAGTGGCGTTGGTGGCGACCCGGAGGTCGAAACTCCGTTTGTCATCGGATCCACTCCAGGAGTTGGAGGTGACGTCGAGTCCGGTGGAGTCGATGGCCCGGACCACGGTGAGGTGCCAGCGGTTGGTGGGATCGGTGGCGTCGGTGTGGAGTTCGAGTTCCAGGTTTCGACGGGGAGAGTTCGCGCTGGAACTGTTCCAACGGGCCGGGCTGAGGCGATGCACCACGACGCTGCGTTGACGAAGGCGGTTGGTCATGGGGTCGAATGGATCGTCGGAGGACTTGATGGGCACCCTCAGGAACCGTGCGACCTCGTCTTCGGCAAAGCCGCCGCGTTGACAGAACTCGACGGTGAGTTTCCAGGGTTCGACGGCGGGAAGCGGCCAATGGGCGAAGTGGACGTAGGAGATGTTGCTGCGCCAACCGTGGTTCCAGTTGTTGCCATCACTGAAGTTGCCTGTCGCGTCTTCAACCCGTTCAACATGATACGAGACCCAGTTGGTGGTGGGTTGTCCCGCCTGGCGCACGGTGAAGGCGAGGCGCGCCTGGCGGACACCGGGATCAATGGGGGGTCCGGCCCATTCGGGAGGTCCCACGACGAGTCCGGTCAGGGTGGCCTCAAGGTCGCCATTGGATCCGGTGGGATACGGATCCGGGGCTGCCCATGGCGGATCGACGGGGGGTGGAAGGGGGTTTGGAATGCGGAACTCGTGAAGGAAGTTTCCCGGGCCATATGGAGAGTCATAGATGCGCACCCGCCATTCCCGGTTGCGTCGCGGGAGCACGCGGAAGAAATGACCCTCGTAATGGACCTTGTCCGGGGTGATGCCTTTCCCGATGGGAATGCTGGAGGCAGGACCGGCAAAATTATCGAGTTCATCGCCGATCAGGATTCCATAGCTGCTCTGGGCGGGGACAGTGGATGAGGTGAGCCAGACTCCGAGGGGTGGTTCACCGGTGGGAAGGTTGAGGGTGGTGGAAGTGGGTAGCTTGAGCTTCTGAACCACCTTCTTGGGGAGCATGCCCGCCCACTGTTTCCAAAGGGGATCGAAGGGATCGACCTGCCGGGGTCCATGCTGGACGGATACCAGACGCAGGACGGTGCCATTGGTGAGGGTGACCGATTGGACGGGATAGCGGGTGCCCTGGAGGTGGTTCCAGGCGGTATGGCCGACCAGGCCAGCCAGAAGCAACACTCCAAGGAGCCATGCGCGACGGTTCATGGGTCCAGCAGGATGCCAAAGGGCCGGTCCCACCGGCAACACGATGTTCCCTGGTGTTCGTGGCCCGACCCGATCCGGAGCAGTCGCCGTTTACCGAGGGACAGGCTCCCTTGAGTGGCGATCAGGTTCCATGGGGACAGGCTTCCAGGGAATGAAGAATGATGGCGGGCCCGGGTGGTGGCGCTGAGGAGTGGAGGGGACAGGCTTCAGGGAATCAGGGGTTTGTGGGGACAGGCTCTGGGGGTGACGCGCGAGGGTTGGGATCTGGAGAGGTTGGGATCTGGAGGGACAGGCTCCCGGAGATTGGAGGA
>CAZDYB010000371.1:0-5025 GCA_964509045.1 uncultured Akkermansia sp. | reverse complement strand
GAACAACCCAGGGCATCGGTCGCCAGACTCCCTCAGCCCTGGGCTGGGATCCGGGCCCCAGTTGGGGACAACTGACCCGAGGCGGTTGGCTATCCGACGGAATCAAGACTGGATCCGGTATACGCTGCCGATTCGCCAACAACCTCAGCCGTATCCCCTTCCTCCCGGGCGCAGTCACCCGCCTTGCCGCAGTCCGGGACCAGCCATAGGATGCGACCGCTTTATGGAAAAAGTTGTCATCATTGGCACTGGGTGCGCCGGCCTGACCGCCGCAATCTACACCGCCCGGGCCAATCTCGCCCCACTCGTCCTCACCGGCACCATGCCCGGGGGCCTGCTCACCACCACCAGCATCGTCGAGAACTTCCCCGGATTCCCCGAAGGCGTGGATGGCTACGAGTTGATGACCCGCATGCAGCAGCAGGCCGAGAAATTCGGTGCCAAGGTCAAGTTCGCCACCGTCGATTCCGTTCACCTCAACGAAACCCCCATCCGCCTCGTGATCGATGGCGAGGAGGTCCGGACCCAGACCCTGATCATCGCCAGCGGCGCCGGCCATCGACACCTGGATGTCCCCGGCGAGCACGAACTCGAAAAGTTCGGCGTCACCTACTGCGCCACCTGCGACGGCGCCCTCCCCATGTTCCGCAACCAACCGGTTGTCGTGGTCGGTGGCGGCGATTCCGCCTGTGAGGAAGCCACCTACCTCACCCGCTTCGCTTCCAGGGTCTACCTCGTCCATCGACGCGACAGCCTCCGCGCCTCCCGCATCATGGCCGAGCGCACCCTCGCCAATCCCAAGATCGAACCGGTCTGGGATTCCGTCGTTACCGAAGTCCTCGACGTCACCGCACGCAAGGTCACCGGGGTCCGCCTGCGCAACCTCAAGACCCAGGCCGAGTCCGTCCTCCCCTGCGCTGGACTCTTCGTCGCCGTCGGGCACGTCCCCAACACCCAACTCTTCAAGGGTGTCCTCGACATGGACGAAGCCGGATATCTCCGGCCCAGGGTGGGCACCGCCATGAATGTTCCCGGCGTGTTCACCGCCGGCGATTGCTCGGATCACGTCTATCGCCAGGCCATCACCGCCGCCGGCATGGGGTGTTCTGCCGCCATTGATGCGGAACGTTACCTGGCTGGCCTCAACCAGTAATCTCTTGGAGACCTTCACCATGCAGATCCTGCCCAGCGACCTGGCCCGCATGTTGGCCAGCGACGATCCGCCCCGATTGCTGGACGTGCGCGAACCCCAGGAACACGCCTTCTCCGCATTGCCAGGCTCCATCCACATTCCACTCGGCCAACTCGAATCCCGCATCGACGAACTCGCCCCGTGGCAGGCCGAAGACTTCGTCGTCTACTGCCATCACGGCATGCGCAGCGCCCGCGCCGTGGGATTCCTCCGCTCGATCGGATTCACCGGCGCCGCCAACCTCGCCGGCGGCATCGACCGCTGGAGTCTCGAGATCGATCCCACCCTGCCGCGCTACTGATCCCGCCGCGGTCGCCGTTCGCTCAAACCCGGCGAGCAACCCTCGCCGCTCCATGGCATGGGACGGGGCGGCGACGTTCGGTCGCCGTTCGACATCCTCCCGGCGAGCAACGCTCGCCGCTCCAGGACGCAGTGGGGTCAGTCCCATAAAGTTGACAAACACTGGACCTGCTGGATTTCCTCCCGATGCCTCGACCGTCTGCTGAAGCGGCGTTCCTTCAGAACGCATCGGCATCCGCACCCCATTTCCGGGGCTTCACCCCGCCCACACACGGGCATTGCGGAACATCCGCATCCACGGGCTCAACCCGCTCCGATCTCCGCTCGTCCAGCTCATCTGGATGTTGCGGAACACCCGCTCGGGATGCGGCATCAACACCGTGAACCGCCCGTCCGACGTCGTCACCGACGTCAACCCGTCCGGACTGCCATTCGGGTTCATCGGATACACCTCCGTCGGCCGGCCCGAGTGATCCACGAACCGCAGCGCCCGATGCACACCCCGGGCGTCGCCCCGCTGTGAGAAGTCCGCGAAACCTTCGCCATGGGACACCACGATCGGGATCCGGCTTCCTGCCATGCCACGGAAGAAGATCGAAGGACTCTCCAGGACCTCCACGAGGCTCAAACGGGCCTCGAACTGTTCGCTCCGGTTCCGCGTGAACTTCGGCCACGCACCGGCCCCCGGAATGATCGGTGAGAGCGCCGCCATCATCTGGCAACCGTTGCACACCCCGAGCGCAAACGTATCCGGCCGATTGAAGAACTCCTCGAACCGCTCCGCCAACGCCGGATTGAACAGGATCGAACGTGCCCAACCCTCTCCCGCCCCCAGCGTGTCGCCATAGGTAAACCCGCCACACGCCACGAACCCCCGGAAGCTTTCCAGCTTCAGTCGTCCACCCTGCAGATCCGTCATGTGGACATCCACCGTCTCGAACCCGGCACGCGCCATCGCATGGCTCATCTCCAGATGGCTGTTCACTCCCTGCTCCCGAAGGATCGCCACCCTCGGCCGAGCACCGGTCAACACCGCAGGCGCTTCACTCCCCCACTCGAACGTCAGATGCACATGCAGTCCGGCATCCGCTGCGTCCCCCTTCAATCCATGCTCCGAATCCGCACTCACCGGATTGTCCCGGAGCCGTGCGATCCTCCAGCTCACCTCATCCCATGCCTGATGCAACGCCTGCAGATCCGACTTCAGCAACGTCCCTCCCCCGGCGCGGATCTCCACGGTGTGGGTGTCCACCGGACGTCCGATGACATGGGCATGCCCGTCGAAACCGGCCTGGGCCAGGGCCTCGAGAACGTTCCGCTGCCGGGCTTCAGCCACCTGCAACACCACACCCAGTTCCTCGGAGAACAAGGCCCGCAACGCGGGATGTCCCGTCGCCGCATCCGCCCGTTCTGAAGCCCGGATCAACGGATCCAGCTCGATCTGCAGGCCGCAGTTCGACGCAAAGGCCATTTCACACAGGCAACTCCAGAGTCCGCCGTCGCTGCGATCATGATAAGCCAGCAACAATCCTTCCTCCCGCAACCGGTTCACCACCTCCACCAACGCCTTCAAGCGCGCCGGATCATCCACGTCCGGTGTCGCACCTCCGAACTGGTTCGTCACCTGGGCCAGCATCGAACCACCCATGCGATTCCTGCCCCATCCAAGATCCACCAGCATCAGCACCGTCACCCCCGCCTGAAGCACCGGCGTGAGGGCCGGTCGCACATCCGACAACGTCGCGAACGCACTGACCACCAGGCTCACCGGAGCGGTCACCTGACACGACACACCGTCGTCCTTCCATCGCGTCCGCATGGAAAGCGAATCCTTGCCCACCGGCACACTGATCCCCAATGCCGGGCACAGCTCCAACCCGATCGCCCGGACGGTGTCGTACAACGCCGCGTCCTCGCCCGGTTCACCACACGCCGCCATCCAGTTGCAACTCAGCTTCACCCGCGCCAACTCGATGGGCGCCGCCAACAGGTTGGTCAGAGCTTCACCCACCGCCATCCGACCCGATGCCGGCGCGTTCACCGAAGCGATCGGGGTGCGTTCCCCCATGCTCATCGCCTCACCCCGGAACCCCGAATAATCGGCCAGTGTGATCGCGCAATCCGCCACCGGCACCTGCCACGGTCCCACCATCGGGTCCCGTGAAGAAAGCCCTCCCACCGTCCGGTCGCCGATGGTGATGAGGAAGCGTTTTGAAGCGACGGTCGGATGCCTCAGCACCGCCAACGCAGACGCGGGCAGGTCAATGTCATCGGCGTTGAACGGTTCCACCTTCCATTCCACCCGTGCCACCTCACGCCGCATCTTGGGCGGTTTGCCCAGCAGCACGTCCATCGGCATGTCGATGGCGCGTTCACCGCCAGGACCGTCTTCGAGGATGAGATCCTTTTTGCCGGTGGCGACCCCGACCACGGCGAACGGGCAGCGTTCGCGACGGCAGATCCCTTCGAAGAGCGCCAGGGAATCCGGGTGGATGGCGAGGACGTAGCGCTCCTGGCTCTCGTTGCACCAGATCTCCTTCGGGGCGAGCCCGGTCTCTTCCAACGGCACCTGGCGCAGGTCGAACCGGGCACCGCATTCCGCTCCATGGACCAGTTCCGGAAAGGCGTTCGAAATGCCACCCGCACCGACGTCGTGGATGGCCAGGATCGGGTTGCCTTCACCCAACGCCACACAGTGCGTGATCACTTCCTGGGCGCGACGCTGGATCTCCGGGTTGCCGCGCTGGACCGAATCAAAATCCAGTTCCGCCGTGTTCGACCCCGCCGCCATCGAACTCGCTGCACCACCGCCCATCCCGATCCGCATGCCTGGGCCGCCGAGTTGGATCAACAGCGTGCCTTCACCAAAGGGGAGCTTGCCGGTCTGGCCATCCACGATCGCGCCAACACCGCCGGCGATCATGATCGGCTTGTGATATCCCCGCCGGATCCCCGCCACCGTCTGTTCATAGACGCGGAAGTATCCGCCGAGGTTCGGTCGACCAAACTCGTTGTTGAACGCCGCCCCACCCAGCGGCCCCTCGATCATGATCTGCAACGGACTCGCGATGTGATCGGGTCGACCATACTCCGTCTGTTCCCAGGGCTCGGTGGTCCCGGGCAACTGAAGGTTCGACACACTGAAACCCGTGAGGCCGGCCTTGGGACGCGAACCGCGCCCGGTCGATCCCTCGTCGCGGATCTCCCCTCCCGCACCGGTGGAAGCGCCGGGAAATGGCGAAATGGCCGTGGGATGGTTGTGCGTCTCCACCTTCATCAATGGATGCACCAACGCCGTAGTCGCCCCGTACCGACGATCGCCCGGATCAGCCGACGCCTGCCACAGCTCGATCTCGCCGCCTTCCATCACCGAGGCATTGTCGCTGTAGGCGATGACCGTGTGTTGGGGCGCGAGCCGATGCGTGTTGCGGATCATCTGGAACAGCGATTGATCCTGTCGCTGGCCATCGATGACAAACTCCGCGTTGAAGATCTTGTGCCGGCAATGCTCGCTGTTGGCCTGCGCGAACATC
>CAZDYB010000370.1:0-5028 GCA_964509045.1 uncultured Akkermansia sp. | reverse complement strand
CTGTCCCCACGCCGTCCACCTTCCCCACAAAACCATCCTTGACCGATCAGTCTACTCTTGGAGGATGTCCGGCGTTGCACCGATCCGGGTGGGTCGCCGCAACCCATCCGCATGGCTCGCCCCAATGACACCCGCGATCGGCTCCTCGCCGCCGCCATCGACCTGATCTGGACCCACAGTTACGGGTCGGTCGGTGTCGATCAGATCTGCGAACAGGCCGGTGTCCACAAGGGAAGTTTCTACCACTTCTTTCCCTCCAAGACCGACCTCGTCCTCGCCGCCTACGAAGCCCATTGGGAATCCGTCCGACCGGAACTGGACGCCATCTTCTCCCCCCTCGTCCCACCCCGCGAACGGATCGAGCGTTGGTGCGAAGGCCTGTATTCACACCAGAAAGCCCTGCACAAGCGCTATGGCCACGTCTGCGGTTGTCCCTATGCCAATGTCGGCACCGAGCTCGGCACCCAGGACGAACGCATCCGTTCCAAGGTCTGCGAACTCTTCAACCGCGCCCAAACCTACCTCGAAAGCGCCCTGCGCGAACTCCTTTCACCCAACCACCAACCATCCGACCTCCGCCACCTCGCCCAGGCCATCCATTCGTTCGAACTCGGTCTCCTGATCCGGGCCAAGGTCTCCAACGATCCCGAGATCCTGCGCGAACTCGGTCCCGCCATCCGGCAGTTGCTGCGCTCCGTCGAAACCTCGTCCTCCCTTTCCCTCCACCCGACCCATCCCGTGCCATGATCCGCGGATGACCGGTCAACTCCATTCCATCTCCCCTTCATCCCTTTCACACCCCATGCCCATCCAGAATCTGATCCGGATCGCCATCGCCATCGCCGTGATCGCAGTCACCACTGGCTGCAATCAGGCCCCGCCGCCTCCGGTCGCCCCGCCACCCCCGACCGTCACCGTCGCCCCGCCCGACGAACAGGACTTCACCGAAACCACCGAACTCAGCGCCCACGTCGAGGCTGTCGAAGCTGTCGAGATCCGGCCCCGTGTCTCCGGTTACCTGACCGAAGTCCTCTTCCAGGCCGGGCAACGGGTCCAGAAAGGGGACATCCTCTTCAAGATCGATTCCCGCCCCTTTGACGCCGCTGTCCAGCGGGCCGAAGCCGACCTCGCCCAGGCCCGGGTCAAGGCGGACTGGTCGGCCCGCGATGACGAACGTGCGGTCGCGTTGGTCGCGCAGAAGACGATCTCGCCAGAGGAAGCGGATCAACGACGGTTCCAGGCCGCTCAGGCCCGGGCCGCCCTCGCCGGTACGGAAGCCGCACTCGCCACCGCCCAACTCAACCTCGAATACAGCATCGTCCGCAGTCCCATCCGCGGCCGGATCTCCCGGGCCATGGTCACTCCCGGCAACAACATCTCGGGTGTCGACGGCTTCACCACCCTCCTCGCCACCGTTGTCTCCGACGACCCCGTCCATGTCTACGCCGACCTCGACGAAGCCACCCTGCTGCGTCTGCAAGCCATGCGCGCCGCCAAACGTCTGCCCGCCGACGCTCAGGGCCGCATCCCCGTCACCGTCCGGATCCCCGACGCTCCCCAACTCGACCGGCCCGGCTTTGTCGAATCCTTCGACAACCGCATCGACAGCGGCACCGGCAGCCTCCTCATCCGCGCCGAAGTGCCCAATGCCGACGGACTCCTCACCCCGGGCCAGTTCGCACGGATTGAATTGCCGGTGAACGCCCCTTCCAGAGTCCTGCTGGTACCCGAGGCAGCCATCGGGACCGACCAGGCCCAGCGCTTCGTCTACCTCCTTTCCTCCTCCAACACCGTGGACTACCGCGCCGTCAAACTGGGCCCCGCCCTCAATGGCCGACGCATCATCCGCGAAGGCCTCAAGTCCGGTGATCCCGTCCTCGTCAATGGGATCGCCCGCATCTTCCCCGGCATGCCTGTCCAACCGGTGCCCGCCACCAACGCCGCCGTCGCCGCCTCCGAAGCCCGCTGAACGGTTCATCGCCTCAACGCCCCGCCGCAATCCGCATGAACTTCAGCCAGTACTTCATCCGGCGCCCGATCTTCGCCGGCGTCCTCAGCGTGGTCATCCTGCTCGTCGGGATCATCGCCCTCCAACGCCTGCCGGTCAGCGAGTATCCCGAGGTCGCTCCGCCCCAGGTCATCGTCCGCGCCGTCTATCCCGGCGCCAATCCCCGCACCATCTCCGAAACCGTCTCCATCCCCCTCGAACAACAACTCAACGGAATCGAGAACGCCCTCTACATCCATTCCCAGGCCACCGGCGACGGCGTGATGACCCTCACCGTCACCTTCAAGCTCGGTACCGACATCGACAAGGCCCAGGTCCAGGTCCAGAACCGCGTCTCCCAGGCCCTGCCCAAGCTCCCCGAGGAAGTCCGTCGACTCGGTGTCCTCACCCTCAAGTCCTCCCCCGACCTCACCATGGTCGTCCACCTGTTCTCCCCGAACGGGCGCTACGACGATGTCTATGTCCGCAACTACGCGTCGCTCCAGGTCAAGGATGTCCTCGCCCGCCTCCCCGGGGTCGGCCAGGTCCAGTTGTTCGGTTCCGGCGATTACGCCATGCGCATCTGGCTCGATCCCGACCGCATCGCCGCCCGCGGCCTCACCGCCGGCGATGTCGTCGCCGCCATCCGCGAACAGAATGTACAGGTCGCCGCCGGTGTGATCGGTGCCCAACCCGTTCCGGAAGGCGTCGCCTTCGAACTCCAGGTCAATGCCCGCGGCCGCCTCGTCAGTGAGGAGGAATTCGGCGCCATCATCGTCAAGACCGGTACCGAAGGCGGCACCACCCGACTCCGCGATGTCGCCCGCATCGAACTCGCCGCCGCCGAATTCGCCCTGCGTTCCCTCCTCGACAACCGGTCCGCCGTCGCGCTCCCCATCTTCCAGCAACCCGGTTCCAATGCCATCGAGCTCTCCGATGCCGTCCGCTCGACCATGGCCGAACTGAAGAAGAACTTCCCCGAGGGACTCGACTACGCCATCGCCTACGATCCCACCGTCTTCGTCCGCAATTCCATCCAGGCCGTCGTCACCACCCTCCTCGAAGCCATCGCCCTCGTCGTCCTGGTGGTCATCGTCTTCCTCCAGACCTGGCGCGCCTCCATCATCCCCCTCGCCGCCGTTCCAGTCTCCCTCGTTGGAACCTTCGCGGTCATGCTCGCCCTCGGCTTCTCCATCAACGCCCTCTCCCTCTTCGGCCTCGTCCTCGCCATCGGCATCGTCGTCGATGACGCCATTGTCGTCGTCGAGAACGTCGAACGGAACATCCGCCTCGGCCTCTCCCCCGTGAAGGCCACCGAGAAGGCCATGACCGAGGTCACCGGCCCCATCGTCGCCACCGCCCTCGTCCTCTGCGCCGTCTTCATCCCCACCGCCTTCATCTCCGGGCTCACCGGCCAGTTCTATCGCCAGTTCGCCATCACCATCGCCATCTCCACCGTCATCTCCGCCTTCAACTCCCTCACCCTCTCCCCCGCCCTCTGCGCCCTCCTCCTCCCTCCCCACCACGCTCCCAAGGATCTCGTTGGTCGCGTCATGGACCGCGCCCTCGGCTGGTTCTTCCATCCCTTCAACCGGTTCTTCAACTGGTCCTCCATCCGCTATGCCGGCGGGGTCCGACGCCTCATCCGTTTCTCCACCATCTCCCTCGCCATCTACGCCGGCCTCGTCGTCCTCACCGGCTTCACCTTCAAATCCATCCCCACCGGATTCGTACCGCCCCAGGACAAACAATATCTCATCGCCATCGCCCAACTTCCCGATGCCGCCTCCCTCGACCGCACCGACGCCGTCATCCGGCGCATGTCGGATCTCGCCCGATCCCTTCCCGGCGTCGAGTCGTGCGTCGCGTTCCCCGGCCTCAGCATCAATGGCTTCACCGCCAGCCCGAACTCCGGGATCGTCTTCGTCACCCTCACCCCCTTCGAGAAGCGCCGCGCCCCGGACCAATCCGGCTTCGCCATCGCCGACCAGCTCAACGGCCTCTTCAGCCAGATCCAGGAAGCCTTCGTCCTTGTCGTCCCGCCCCCACCCGTCAATGGCCTCGGCACCTCCGGCGGTTTCAAGGTCCAGATAGAGGACCGCGCCACGCTCGGTCTCGATTCCATCCATCAGGTCGCTCAAGCCGCCACCGCCCTTGCCTCCACCAACCCCGCCCTCACCCGCGTCTATTCGACCTTCAAGGTCAACGTCCCCCAACTCGAAGCCGACGTCGACCGTGAGAAGGCCAAGTCCCAGAACGTCCCGCTGACCTCCCTCTTCGAAACCCTCCAGGTCTATCTCGGCTCACTCTACGTCAATGATTTCAACCGCTTCGGTCGCACCTACCAGGTCGTCGCCCAGGCCGATGCCCCCTTCCGCGACGAAGCCACCGACATCACCCGGCTCAAGGTCCGCAATGCCGCCGGCCAGATGGTCCCCCTCGGTTCACTCGTCCGCGTCCGCGAAGTCGCCGGACCCGACCGCGTCGTCCGATACAACGGTTATCCCGCGGCTGAACTCAGCGGCGACGCCGGCCCGGGCTTCAGTTCCGGCCAGGCCGAGGACGCCATTGAAAAAGTCCTCCGCCAGGTCATGCCGCCCGGCATGGATTTCGAATGGACCGAACTGACCTATCAGCAACGCATCGCCGGCAATACCGCCATCTATGTGTTCCCGCTCTGCGTCCTGCTCGCCTTCCTCGTCCTCGCTGCCCAGTACGAAAGCCTCACGCTGCCGCTGGCCATCGTGCTCATCGTTCCCATGTGCCTGCTCAGCGCCATGCTCGGCGTCCTCATCAAGGGCGGTGACAACAACATCTTCACCCAGATCGGCCTCATCGTGCTCGTCGGTCTCGCCTGCAAGAACGCCATCCTCATCGTCGAGTTCGCCAAGGCCCAGCAGGACGAAGGCAAATCCCCCGCCGAAGCCGCCCTCGAAGCCTGTCGCCTCCTGCTCCGCCCCATCCTCATGACCAGCATCGCCTTCATCGACTGTGTCTATCCCCTCGTCGTATAGTCCGGTGCCGGCTCCGAAATGCGCCAG
>CAZDYB010000369.1:0-5044 GCA_964509045.1 uncultured Akkermansia sp. | reverse complement strand
AGCCGGTAGCCAACAACTGAGGTAAGCCGTTCAAGGGTTTTCACTCAAGCCGTCCCGGCTTTCAGCCTTTTCACCAGAGGGGAACCACGGCGCTCCAACTGCTTGAGGTACTCCACCTCATTATAGGGTCTGCGATCCTGCCAACTCTTCCACAAGATCCGAATCCACTTGTACGCCAGACTCCGATAGATCGCCCAATTGCCCTTCCCCTTTTCCTTCTGCTCCTCGTAGTACGCCGCCGCCCATGCCGACGCCCTGATCGTACAGCGCGCCCATTCCACGAACGTCTGCCTCAGGAAATGCGGCGCCAGCCATCGCCACCGCACCCGGCAGCTCTTCCCGCTGCGTTCCAGCACAGGCGCCACTCCAGACAATCTTTGGAGGTTCTCCGCGCTCTCGTAGCGTCCCCGGTCGGTCCCAAAGGCCGCCAACAGGCGCGGCGCCAACACGGGCCCTGCTCCAGGCAGTTCGGTGAACAGGCTCGCATCGGGATGTTCCTTCATCGCCTCAGCCAGCTGCTTTTCCACAAGCCCCACGTGCTTGGCTTTCACCTTCACCTCATCAACCAGGCTCGCCAACTCCATCTTCCAAATCTCGCTTCGCACCGGGTCAACCGTCACAAACTTCGCCTCCGCAATGAGCTTCAATCGTTCCTCCACCGAGACGGAGCTCCTCACGTTGTGCTTGTGGTAGAACTGCTTGATCGTCGCCGGTCGGCTGGTCTTCAGCTCCACCAGGCTTGGCCACCGCGTCAGGAATTCCAGCGCCATCTCCGAGTGCAGACTCGCTCCCACCAGTTCCAGCGCCTGAGGGAAGAACTTCTTGAGCAAGCCATCCAGTTGGTTGGTGGCCTGGGTGCGCCGATCCACCAAGTCCCGCCGCAGCATGGCCAGTTGCTCCACCCGGGCCGTGGCGGTATCCAGGACCTGCACCTGCCGCAACTTGTCCTGATGGTTCTCGACCAGATCCAGCAGGACCAGTGCATCGGGCCGGTCATCCTTGGCGCCCGAAGGAGTGAAGGCGTTTCGCATCCGCGACGAGGTCGCCGGATGCACCCCGTAAACGTGGATCCAGGGCCGCTCCAGCAACTGCGAGAATACGGGCCCCTTTGTGCCTTCCAGAGCTACCCTCAGCGTCTGTCCACCAAAGCGTGCCTCGGTCTGATCCAGCCATTGGTAGATGGCTTCGGGGGTTGCCTGGAGGGTTAGATTCTCCACCTCCTTGGAACCGGTCACCCGCAGGGTGATGGTGTGGGATTGATGGCCCCAATCCCAGCCGATACACGCGGCTGCCAGATCCGACGGGCTCTTTGATGTCGCGGTCATGATTGATGGTTTATTTTATGGGTTGGCGATGCGGGTCGCAGTTCGTATTGAAGGTCCTTTGGGGACGGCAACTGAGGATTCGTACCCGCATCTTGAAGACCGGCCCCGGTCGTAGCTTGGCTACTATTCGTTCGACGAACTCGGGGTCACGTACGTACCGGAGCCGGTCTTCAGGATGCGAAAGAGCGGGGAAAACGTCACCTGCCGTATCCTCCCCCAGTCCCCCGCCTGGCGTGGTTGCTCACAGGGGGCTGTAGGGGAGTTGGGGAAGGACTCCCCTGCCCCCTGTGAACAACCACGGCTATCCAATACGGGGTTGCGAAGCATTACCCCGGGTCATGCGGTCAAATGAATCCCTACCCCGGAGGGGTTTGAGAACCCTCTGCAACCCCTCCGGGGTAGATATATATTTCACATCCATTCCCGGGGTGCGCTTCGCGACCCCGGGCTACCGGCTCCCAACCCTTCAGGTTGAAGACGCCGCCGAGGACCAAATTTGGATCACTACCAGACGGTCAGGGCACATATAGGTTGGATTTCCGTGATTGAGGGAGATCCTACCCTGCATGAGCCTTCTTGTGGCGTGGGTTTAACCGGTGGCTATCAATGGCTTCGGCACTCTGGGGACAGGCTCTGCCGACGCCGACCGGCACCGCTTTCCCGGCAGCCTGTCCGAACTCACCGGGATTGGAATGGCAGAAGGCGCTGGTCCGACACGGGGACTGGACCCGGGACGCGGTGGTGTGTGTGGCGGTGAGGCTTGGTGGGTGGAGGCTCTCGGAGTTGGTTGGGCGGACTGTCGGATTGAAGTACGGCGGCGGTTCAAGTGGTGAAGCGGATCGAGGAGCGGCGAACCCGAAACCCGGCATGCGGGCGGTTCATCCGGCGGCTCCGGAATCAAATATTGAAGCTTAGGATGTGACCCCATTGCCTTCTCGGGGCTTCCATGGGGTCGCCCCTTCAGGGCTGGGGTCAATTTTCGATGCCTGTCCCCGGGGCGTGGGCCCTGGGCTGCAATAGGGCGCCCCGTTGGGGCTACCGGAACTGGGGGCTTTCTCCGGTTCCATGCACTCGGCCGGACTGATTTCGTGGGTGGGGATTGTTCCCGGTGGGGTTCGGGCGCAGCATTCGGGGGACGGCGATTCATCCATGGAATCCATTGAACCTGAAATGATCCATCTGGTCCGGGCAGCGCGAGGCTGGCTGGAGTTGGGGGACACTGACGAAGCGGAAGCGGAGTTGGGACGACTTCTGCCGGAGTTCCGGAGGCATCCGGTGTGCCTGGAGATGTACTGGCAGATCGCGGCGGCACGACGGGATTGGGGCATGGCGCATGGGTTTGCGGAGGAGATGGTGCGATGCAGTCCCGGCCTGGTCAGTGGTTGGATCCATCGGGCGTATGCGGCGCGTCGGATGGAGGGGGGCGGACTGGAGAAGGCGTTGGCGGAATTGTTGCCGGCGGCGAAGTCGTTTCCGGAGGAATCGATGGTCGCCTACAACCTGGCGTGTTACCTCACGCGACTGGGTCGATTGGAGGAAGGGTGGCGTTGGTATCAGGAGGCGGAACGTCGTGGGGAGTCGAAGGTGATCCGGCGGATGGCACGCCAGGATGAAGACTTGCAGGAATTGTGGGGGCGGATCGGGGCGCAGACGGGGAATGCGTGACCGGTTTGGGCCACGGGCGTGGGCGTGGGATGAAGATTGGATTGTCCGCAGATGGCGCCGATGACGCAGATGAAGCCCATTCCAGGACCATCACCTCTGCATGGGACGGAGCACGGTGGCTTCGGGGAGGGCTTCGAGGAGGGGATCGGCATCGGGATCGCAGAAGCCGAGATGGGAATGTTTCCGCCAGCCTTCGGCATGACGGAATTTGCGGGACAAGCGGCCGACGGCGCGGGAATTGGCGGTGAGGGTGTCGAGGTAGGAATCCATCCCCTGGCTTTGGTCGAGCCATTCCTTCTGGCTGACATGACAGGCGAGGGCTGCGCGCTGGCGTTCGAGGACGGGGGCGGTGTCGACGTACAGCGAGGCCTGGACGGGTTGACCGAGGCCATCGGCAAGACCGTGGGGCAGGGCGTGATAGACGGTGAGGGAACCGTCGAAGGCTGGGCGTCGGGGCTGGGTGGGGTAATTGGGCATGCCCCGGGCGAAAGCGGCGGTGACGGCGAGGCGACAGGTGTTCATGTGATCCTCCATGTAATCGTGGGGGGAATGGGTCAGGACGATCCGGGGTTGGACGGATCGGATGACGGCGGCGAGCTGACGTAGGAGGGTGTCGTTGTAGAAGATCTCGAGGTCCTGGGCGATGGGGGGATGCCAGGTGGCACCGAGGGTTTGTGCAGCGGCCTTTGCCTCGGCCCGACGCATGCGGGCGAGGGTGGGTCCGGGAATGGTTGCCGAACCGAGATTGCCGCTGGAGAGGTTCAGGCAATGGATTTGCCATCCGGCATCGGCCAACCGGAGCAGGGTGCCGGCCATGCAGAACTCGATGTCATCGGGGTGTGCAGCGATGGCGATGGCGATGTTGGGGGGCATGTCAGGGGAGGCTGACCGGGCGCCCGGTGCGGGCGGATTCATCGGCGGCGAACAGGACCCGGTGGGTGATCAGGGCATCGGAGAGACTGGTCAGCGCCATTTCCTGATGGCGTCCAATGGCCTGGAAAAAGGCGTCGAACTGGCTTTGGTACGGATGATCCTTCACATCGCCGGAGTCGACGAGGGGGAAGGAGAGTTGACTCCACTGGTGTTTGTTGAGGGCGCCGAGTCGGGCGGAGTGGAAGCGGTTGTCGAGAAGGCTGCCTTCCGAACCGACCAGATGGGTGTGGAAGTAGTACGGTTGGATGCAGTCGATGACCGACGCGGTCTTCCCGACGCGCCCGTCCTTGAACTTCACGAGGGTGACGGAGGTGGTGTCGTATTCGTAGGGGTCGAACTGGGGATTGCCGGTGCGGGTGGCGAGGCAATGGACTTCGGCGACATCGGTTCCCAGGCAGAGCAGGAGGGCATCGAGGGCGTGGCATCCGGCGGACAGGAGGGAGGATCCGCCGCCGTCCTTGCGGGTGTTCCATCGGAACTGTCCATACCAGGGTCCGATGCCGTGGTAATAGTCGACCTCGCCGTAATGGAGCGTGCCGAGCAGGCCGGAATCGATGAGGGAACGGGTGGCGAGGAACTGGGCGGAATACCGGCACTCGAAACAGACGCAGGTGAACACACCGGACGTGGCGACGGCATCGCGCACGGCGAGACAATCTTCCCAGGACAGGGCGAGGGGTTTCTCGATGATCAGGTGTTTGCCGGCCTTGGCGGCGGCGATGGCGTGTTGGGCATGGAGCCACGGATAGGAACAGATGCTGACCACATCGATGGAGGGGTCAGCGAGCATGGCGTCCAGGTCTTCGAAGGCCTGGATGGGATGCGCGCTTTGGGCGGCGAGACGGGCGGGATCAATGGGGCGACTCGAATGGACGGCCGTGACCTGGGCATGGCCGGTGGCATTGATGGCGGTGATGTGGGCGGTGGCGACCCAGCCGAACCCGATGATGCCGACGTTGAGTTTTTTCATGGGATGCGGGTGAGGATAGGGATGGAGACGCCGAGGCTGAAAGCTTGGAGGAGAGTCAAGACGTCGCGTATGAACAACGAAGGGGCGAAGGGACGAAGGCCGGGATGGAACGAATGGCTGATCCGGATGGAAAGCAAAAGGTGACGGCGGT
>CAZDYB010000368.1:4833-5063 GCA_964509045.1 uncultured Akkermansia sp. | reverse complement strand
GAGCGGGAAGGGGAGTTCGTGGAAGCCGTGTGCGACAGCCTGGAAGAGGAGTGAGCCGCAGATTGCGCCGGTTCGGGCAGAAAACCGGGATGGGGTGAAGCCGCAGATTGCACCGATTCTGCAGAAAAATGGGATGGGGTGAGCCGCAGATTACGCAGATTACGCAGATGAAATGGGGAGTGGAGTGGGATGGAAAGGGGGGTTGGATCCTGTTCCTTGGGTGATCGTCT
>CAZDYB010000368.1:0-4733 GCA_964509045.1 uncultured Akkermansia sp. | reverse complement strand
CCCCGTCTTCAGCGGCCTGAAAAATCTGCGCAATCTGCGCAATCTGCGGCCAACCTCTCCTTGGTGTTTCATCTCGATCCGTGGATCAGGAAACCGGGACTGGGGGATCCGCAGATCACGCAGATGACGCAGATGAAAGGAAGGTGGAGCGGGACTGGTGGGTGGGGTTGGATCCTGTTCCGTGGATGATCGTCTCCCCGTCTTCAGCGGCCTGAAAAATCTGCGCAATCTGCGCAATCTGCGGCCAACCCACTCACGTTTCCCTCTACGTCATCTGCGGCTTCAGTTCCCGGTTGGATTCATCCCGTTTCAATCGGTGGATTGATTACAGGGTGAGGGCGCCGAAGGCGGCGGCGAGAAGCCAGAGGACGACGACGGCGCCGGGCTTGCCGAGTCGGGTGCGGGAGAGGCGATGGGACAGGTGGTTGGTGTCGCCGATCCAGAACGGGATGCCGCGGGCGGTGCGGTAGAGTGCGACCTGGGCGACGTCGAGAAGAGGAACGGCGAGGACGATGAGGGGGTTGAGGACGGCGAGACGCTCGGTCGCGTCGTATCGCGTGGAATAGAAGTGGGGAAGGATGGCGAGGACCGCGAGCAGGAATCCGACAAGGTGTGAACCGGCGTCGCCGAGAAAGACCGACGCGCGGGGGAAATTGAAGGGGAGATAACCGAGCAGGGCGCCGAGGATGGTGAAGCCGAGGATGGCGACCAGGTATTGGCCGTGGCGGGCGGCAAAGAGGGCGAGGTAGAAGGCGGCGACGGCAGCAAGTCCGGCGCACAGGCCGTTCATGTTGTCGGAGAGGTTGAGGGCATTGGTGATGGTGAGGATCCAGAGGACGGTGATGAGGTAGCTGAAGAGGGTGCTGGGGATGAAGAGGGTGACGCGGACGCCTGCGGCGGCGACGGCGAGGGCGACAAGGGCCTGGAGGAGGAACTTCAGGACTGGACGAAGTTCGGTGCGGTCGTCCCAGGCGCCAATGCCCAGCATGGCGGCTGCGCCGAGGACGATGGCGGCCAGTTGGGGGGCACGTCGGCCAAGGCCGTAGGCAAGACGTTCGACGGCGATGGCATCGATCCAGTGGGCGGCGACGGCGATGGAGCCGGCGACGAGGACGGTGAAGAGTCCGGTGAAGAGGGCCCAACCACCGGCGAGCGGGATGGGGGAGGAGTGGATCTTGCGATGACCGGGATCATCGACCCAACCCCAGCGTTGGCAGAGATGACGCCAGAGTGGGACGGAGCAGGCGGTGGCAAGCAGCGCGCCAAGGCCGGCGAGCAGGTAGGCGTTGGTCGGAAAGGAGGGCACCGGGCTACATGAGCTTGAGCCGGGGCAGATCCTGGCTGTCGACGAGACCGATGGGTTCGCGTCGGGCGTTGACCACGATCAGATCGTCGATGTTGCGTTCGTTGAAGATCCGGACGGCCTCGACAGCGAGGGCGTCGTCCCGGATGGAGATGGGTCGCCGGGTCATCACCTTTCGCAGGGGACGCAGCAGGACATCGTCGTCGACCGCCATCCGGCGTCGGAGATCGCCATCGGTGAACACGCCGACGAGACGGCCGGCCTTGTTGATGACCGAGACGGAGCCGGATTTGGCGCGGGTCATGGCGAGGAGGGCTTCCTTCACCGGAAGGGTGTCGGGAGCGACCGGATTGCGGTTGCCGTGGCGCATGATGTCGGCGACGCGCAGGAGGAGGGCGCGGCCGATGGCACCGGAGGGATGTCGTTGGGCGAAGTCGCGTTGCTTGAAGCCGCGGGCATCCAGGACGGCCATGGCGAAGGCGTCGCCGAGGACGAGGGTGGCGGTGGTGCTGCTGGTGGGAGCGAGATTGAAGGGGCAGGCCTCGCGGGGCACGGCGATGTCGAGGGTGAGATCGCTGTGGCGGGCGAGGGTGGAACGGGGGGCGGCGGTGAAGGCGATGATCCGGATGGAGAAACGGCGGAGGGCGGGAATCAGGTTGAGGAGTTCCTCGGATTCACCCGAGTAGGACAGGGCCAGGATGAGGTCGCCGTCGCTGACGATGCCAAGGTCGCCATGGAGGGCATCGACGGAATCAAGGACGACCGCGGTGGAACCGGTGGAACTGAGGGTGGCGGCGATCTTGCGACCGATGATGCCGGATTTGCCGATGCCGACGACGATGATCTTGTGGTGATGGACGAGGGTGTCGACGGCGAGATCGACGGCCCGGGTGAAGGATTCGTCGAGGCGACGTTCGACGGCGCGCAGCGCGGCGATCTCGGTGCGGAAGACCTCGCGGGCGCGCTGGAGGTGGGAGGCCACGGCGGTGGCGGCTAACCGAGGAAGGCCTGGTGGACGGCGCGCAGGGCGCGGTCGCCATCGGGCAGGTCAATGATCACCGAGATCTTGATCTCGCTGGTGGAGATCATGCCGATGTTGATGTTCTCGTGGGCGAGGACATCGAACATGCGGGCGGCGACCCCGGCATGGGAACGCATGCCGACACCGACGATGGAGAGTTTGCAGATGTTCTCGTCGGCGGTGACGTCCGTGAACCTGAGGTCGGGGCGGAGGCCCTGGATGACGTGGGTGGCCTTGAGGAGATCCGGCTTGTCGACGGTGAAGGAAATGTCGGTCACGCGGACGCCGCCGGCATGGCTGACGTTCTGGACGATCATGTCGACATTGATGGCGGCGGTCGCCAGGGCACGGAAGATGCGGGCCGCCTGGCCGGGTTGGTCGGGAACGCCGAGCACGGTGACTTCGGCCTGGTTCTTGTCGATGGACACGCCACGGACAACGACGTTTTCCATGCTCTGGGTTTCCTCTTTCACGATGGTGCCGGGGTTGTCGTTCTGACTGGAACGGACTTCGAAGATGACATTGAACTTCTTGGCGAACTCGACGGAACGAAGCTGCATGACCTTGGCCCCCGCGCCCGCCAGTTCGAGCATTTCATCATAGGAAATCTCGGGAAGCTTCTGCGCGGTCGGGACGATCCGGGGATCGGCCGTGTAGACGCCGTCGACGTCGGTGTAGATCTGGCAGAGATCAGCCTTGAGCGCGGCGGCGAGGGCGATGGCGGTGAGGTCGGATCCGCCACGGCCGAGCGTGGTGATCTGGCCGTCGTCGGTCTGGCCCTGGAAACCGGCGACGATCACCACATTGCCGGCGTCGAGCAGTTGATGGACCTGGGCGGGGGAAATGTTGCGGATCTTGGCCTTGGTATGGACGCCATCGGTGACAATGCCGGCCTGGGCTCCCGTGAGCGAGACGGCGGGGATGTCGAGGGCGTGGAGGGCGATGGCGGTGAGGGCGATGGTCTGCTGTTCGCCGGTGGCGAGGAGCATGTCCATCTCGCGCTCGGCGGGGAGGGAGGTGATCTCCTTGGCGAGACGGATGAGGCCGTCGGTGACCCCGGACATGGCGGAGACGACCACGACGATCTGGTCTCCCTGGGCGCGGGCCCGGGCGACGCGTTGGGCCACATTCCGGATGCGCTCGGTGTTGCCGACGGAGGTTCCGCCGAATTTCTGGACGATCAGTGCCATTGCGGTTGCGCGGGGTTTCTGCCGGAAAGGAAGGGTGGGGACAAAGCAAAAGTGATTGGACCGGGGTTCGGGGAGGGGGCGGGACCCCGAAGCTGTCGGGACGGGATGAGGTTGTCTCGACTTCCCGGACGGTCAGCAAACGGAACAGTGCATCAGGAACCCCATCATCAAGGATTCCCCCCGATGCCGGTGACCCGATGGCTCATCTTCTCCGCGTCGCCGCCACCCTGCGCGAGTCATTCTCCATCCTCCAACCGCATGGACCGACAACTGGAACCGGTGATGCGGTCCGCCGCCTGCTGGTCCACTGTTCTGCCCGCAAGCCAACCGGTACGCGCGCCATTGCGCCGGGTGTCGAAGCCATGCCCTGGCAGGAATTCCTGCCGGAGATCCTGGCCAGCGCGCATGCACGGAACTGGTTTGGGGCCTGGATGACCGCATTGGATTCGTTCTTGGCGCGTGATCAGGATGGGCGGATTGGGTTGTCGCCCGGCGGGAATATGCAAAGGGGTCGCCGCAGAGGACACAGAGAGCACAGCGGGGATCCTGGCATCCCGGAGGAATGCGAGCCATTGGCCTGGCAAGCAGAGTGCCTTGACCATCGAGGGAGGGCAGGGAACAAGACATCAGGTCGGCCAAGCGATTGAGGAACTTCAGTCGTGAGGCCAACCCGACGATTCATCACCACACCCGTCCCATCCGCCGCATGGCACGTCTCTTCGCTCCAACCTTATTCCTTTGCCTCACCCTGATCCTCGGGTGTGTCACCCGACCGGAATCCACCAATCCCTGGGATCCGCCCGGGATGGCCCTGCAACATCCCGGCGGCGGCTCCCAAACCGTCGTCGCCGAGCAGATCCAACTGAATGTCGATCCCATCCAGATCACCCTGCACCTCAGCGAAGGCTGGCTTACGTCCGCCCATCGGTTGGCACTTCATTTCCACACGTCCCCCGCGTTCGCCCTTCGCGAACATCAACGGGCGGGCTACCGATTCCCCCTCGTCTCCATCCTGCTCGGCTCCGGTTCGGCCCGGTACCGTGCCCCGTTCCTGGATCCGTCGTTGCTTCCCCGGATCCTCCAGGCGGTGGATGCGGAACTGAGATCACGCCATCCATCCGCGGATACGATCCGCGACATCGACATCACCAGCTTCAGCGCCGGCTATGGCGCCGTGCGGGAACTCGTCCAGCAGACCGGATCCAGATCCCGGATCCGG
>CAZDYB010000367.1:2993-5064 GCA_964509045.1 uncultured Akkermansia sp. | reverse complement strand
TGCCCTCAGCCCGGGGCTGTGTTCTTCTGGCCCGTTGGGGCGGCGGGGCGCTTTCCGAAGATCGATCCCCATGCACCCGAAGGATTCGTCTTCCGTTCGATCACCGGTTGCCGGAGGTTGACCCCGGTCGTCGCGTTTCCTCCCGTGAACCTCCCCAAAGTCCCGTTCGTTGATCTCCTTCGGCAGTACGAAATGCTCCGTCCCGAGATGGAGCCCGCCGTGCTCGGATGCCTCCAGAAGGCCGATTACATCCTGGGCGCCGACACCGCCGCCTTCGAACGCGAGTTCGCCGCGTTCAATCGCGCGCCCCATTGCATCGGCGTGGCCAATGGCACCGACGCACTCCATCTCGGTTTGCTCGCCCTGGGGATTGGTCCCGGCGACGAAGTCATCGTTCCCGCCAACAGTTACATCGCTTCCGCCCTGGCGGTCTCCATGACGGGTGCACGACCGGTGTTCGCGGATTGCGATCCCGTCACGTCCACCCTCGATCCCCACGCGGCGGCCCGGGCGATGACCTCGCGGACCCGGGCGATCATGCCGGTGCATCTGTACGGGCATCCGGCGGACATGGACCCGATCCTCGACCTGGCCCAGGCGCATGGATTGCGGGTGATCGAGGACAATGCCCAGGCGCATGGCGCGACCTACAAGGGGCGGATCTGCGGTACGATGGGTGAGATCGGCTGCTTCAGTTTCTATCCCGGGAAGAACCTGGGTGCCTATGGCGACGGCGGTGCCCTGGTGACTTCGGATGAAGCCCTGGCGCGGAAGTTGTTGAAGCTCCGGAACTACGGGCAGGAGGTGAAGTACGTCCACACCGAGGTGGGCTTCAACTCGCGACTCGACACCGTCCAGGCCGCCATCCTGCGGGTGAAACTGCGGCATCTGGATCGATGGACCGCACAACGCGCCGCGGCCGCCGCACGTTATGGACAACTGCTCGCCGGGGTCGGAATCGAACTGCCCGAAGTCGCTCCGTGGGCCTCACCGGTGTGGCATCTGTACGTGGTAAGGGTCCCCGATCGCGCCCGACTCCAGTCCACGCTCGAATCCGCCGGGATCGGGTACGGCATCCATTATCCCATCCCCATCCATCTCCAGGGGGCGTATCGCGCACTCGGACATCAACCCGGCGATTTCCCGGTCGCCGAAGGGCTTGCCGGTCGGATCCTGTCCCTGCCGTTGTTCCCGGAAATCACCGGGGAAGAACAGGAACGGGTGGCCGCCGCGATCCGGTCGGGGGTGTGACCCGGCCAACCCGGACGAATCGCCAACCAACGCTTGCCATCCGATCGCCCGCTTTGTACCAAAGAAAAAGTTTTCTCCGTTCAAACGGAGCAAACCAACAAAACGGATGATCCTGATCCCGGTTTCGATCAGGTTGCTCGCGTTCCTTCCACGGATTCCTGCGAAGTGACCGGCACGAAGTGTCCGCATCCGACCCTCGGCTCCGATGAGTGTCTCCACCGAATCCATTGGCCCGGCCCGGCTTGAGGCCATCGAATTGGCCGCCACGTTCGCCCATCGTTTCGGGCTCACCCGGACGGTGGGTCAGGTTTACGGCCTGCTTTTCACCGCTGCACGGCCGCTTCCCCTCGACGCCATTGCCGACGCCCTGACCCTGAGCAAGACCAGTGTCAGCACCGCCGTCCGTGAACTCCTCGGACTCAGCGCCATCCGACAGGTCTGGCCTCCCGGCGAGCGGAAGGATCATTTCGAAGCCCGCACCGACTTCCGGGAGATCCTCAAGACCAACTACCTCAGCACCGTCAAACCGCCGCTCGAACGCGCCCAGGACCGATTGGATTCCCTGGTCACCCGATTCCAGGCCGACCTCGTCGAGGGCCGACTCGACGCCGAAACCCATGCCGTCTCCACGGAACGGTTGGAAAAGATCCGACGTCTGCACAGCCAGATCCGGGACCTGCTGCCCCTGCTCGAAAAAATGTTGTGAGCCGCCGATGCCGCAGAAGTTGTTGGCCGCAGATTTCGCCGATGCCACAGAGGGTATTAGCCGCAGATTTCACAGATTTCGCAGATCAGGCAGCAGCGGATGCTTCTCAAAAAA
>CAZDYB010000367.1:0-2893 GCA_964509045.1 uncultured Akkermansia sp. | reverse complement strand
CCCTCTGCGCAATCTGCGGCGGCCTATTTTGTCCGATATGAATGCTGAACTCCCAGTCCGGGTGTACACCCCGGAATCGCCTGTCCGCCATCCCGGCAAGTTCGTCCGCGAGATGCTGCGCGACCTGCTGGCCTGTCGCGAACTCGCCTGGCGCCTGTTTGTCCGCGATTTCTCCGCCGCCTATAGACAGTCCTATCTCGGCTACTTCTGGATGTTCGTTCCCCCCTTGATCGCGGCCTTGCCGTGGATCTTCCTGTCCTCCCAGAAGATCCTGTCCGGCGGTGACACCGGCGATGTGCCGTATCCGTTGTTCGTCCTCGCGGGTACCACCCTGTGGACCGTGTTCATCGAAGCCATCAACTGCCCCATCAACGCCCTCAACAGTGGCCGTTCGATGATGTCCAAGATCAACTTCCCGCGGGAGGCGTTGATCGTGTCGCAGTTGGGTCAGATCCTGCTCAACCTTTCCATCCGCACCGTCATGCTGCTGGGTCTCATGCTCTTCGTGTTCAAGGTCCCGATCGGACCGCATCTGGCGCTGGCTCCCCTGGGCCTGATCGGAGTCCTGATCACCGGACTGGCCATCGGCTTCTGGGTGGCACCGGTTGGGATGCTCTACGGCGACGTCTCCCGTGCGATCAACATCGGTTCCATCTTCTGGATGATCCTCACGCCGGTGGTCTATGTGCCGAAGTCGGAGGGGTTGATCGGATGGTTGTCCACGTGGAACCCGGCCAGCCCGTTGATCACCACGGCGCGCTCATGGCTGATCGGGCAACCGCACGAACAGATTCTCCCCTTCCTGCTGGTGATCGGGAGTGGTGCCATCTTCGCCTTCCTCGGCTGGGCACTGCTCCGATTGACCCTGCCCATGATCGTGGAACGCATGGGTGGCTAAGCGAACCGCAGATTTCGCCGATAGCATGGGGAGAGGGGTTGGCCGCAGATTTCGCAGATTTCGCAGATTCCGGGGGGGGAATGGTGGGAGTGGGTGTCCTCAATCTCATAGGGGTCGGACAAGGTTAGAGCCTGTCCCAACCTCACCCAGGTACGTCCCGATATCCGGAACAACGGTGTGATCCTTACGCCGGAGGCGTTTGAGCCGGTAGCCCGGGGTTGCGAAGCATTACCCCGGGTCATGCGTCCGAAAGGGTCCCTACCCCGGAGGGGTATGAGAACCTTCTGCAACCCCTCCGGGGTAGATCTATATTTCTCATCCATTCCCGGGGTGCGCTTCCCATCGGCTCGGTGCAATCGGCGGATTCACCAACGAGAGCACAGAGGGCACAGAGGTTATTTGAACAACAAAGGGTGCCAAGGGTGCCAAGGAAGAGGCCCTGTTTCCCCTCTGTGAAATCGGCGGAATCTGCGGCTGAAACTGCCCTTCCCATCGGCTCGGTGCAATCGGCGGATTCACCAACGAGAGCACAGAGGGCACAGAGGTTATTTGAACAACAAAGGGTGCCAAGGGTGCCAAGGAAGAGGCCCTGTTTCCCCTCTGTGAAATCGGCGGAATCTGCGGCTGAAACTGCCCTTCCCATCGGCTCGGTGCAATCGGCGGATCCTTCATGTTTCTCAAACTCATATCCCTCTGGCCTCAGGATCCGGCGCGGGTCACCGGATGCCTGATCCGGTTTGTCGCGGATCGGCTGGGGATCGCCACGGAACAGGGCGATGAAAACCTCCTCGACCTCTTCCGGGCCGCCTGTCGCGCCGGCACCTCATTGCGGTTCCGCGGCGATATCCTTGAGGTATCCCTGCCGATCCAGGGCAGGAACACCGACCTGAAACTGCGGCTGAACGATTCGGACGTCCGGGTGGTGCGGGAGCTGATCCTGCACGACGAATATCGGGCCATGCGGGAGATCGCCCCGGAGAACCCGCGCTGCATTGTCGATGCCGGAGCGAATGTCGGAATCTCCGCACTTCTGCTGCGGCGGACATTTCCAGATGCCTCGATTGTGTGCATCGAACCCGATGCAGCCAATGCGGCCCGGATCCAGGTTCATCTCAGGGAGAATGGGGTTGAGGATGTCCAGGTGTTCCAAGCCGCGCTGTGGCCGGTGGATGACCTGGTAGACCTTTCCACCCCCGCACAGGATTCCCAGTCCTGGGCCATCCAGGCAAAGGCATCCAAGGACGGACGGGTCCGCGCCATCTCCGTGCCCACCCTGATGAAGGAACTGGGCTGGGACCGGATCGACCTCCTCAAGATGGATATTGAAGGGGGCGAATTCCCCTTGTTTGCCCATCCCACCGCCAGGGATTGGTTGTCCCGGGTACAATCGATGTTGGGCGAGTATCACCCCGACCTCGGCGACGAAAAGGAGTTGCTGCGCTCCATTGAATCGGAGGGATTCAAGGTGGAGATCCGCGGACGGAACCTGTTCTCGGCGGTGCGTGGCGATCAGAATGGCGAACAAGCAGTCAAGGAAGTTAGGAAATAGATGGGGAAAGGATCGACTCAGGGACTACAGCAATCCCACCCACTCAGTGTCGATTGGAGGCCTATCCCGACCAATGTGGCATGACTATAGAGGATAGCTCGCCTCCAGTTCCCGCCAAAAACCGCTCCCAACTGTCCTTGATTCGGTCCGCAAGCTCGGGAGGTCAACTTTGACCGCCCAAGCCCATAAAATCCGTTGTGACAACACCACTACCAGCACGCGATACCAGGTCATCACGGGGCAAGGGTGAAGCGTGGAGCATTACCCATTTGAGAGATGAGATCCGATGGATGGTTGTATTGGCTGCGGCCATTTTGGGAGGCTGGTTTGCATGTGGGCATCCGATATCCCATCCATACCTAGCCGTCGACTCATCCATCTATCTATTCGGGGCCGCATCAATCGCAGCCGGGGAGGGATATCGATATATGGGCTAGGAAGGGTCG
>CAZDYB010000366.1:0-5071 GCA_964509045.1 uncultured Akkermansia sp. | reverse complement strand
TCGTGATCCAGGCCGAGCAGGTGGAGCAGGGTGGCGTGGATGTCGTGGACGTGGGCGGGATGATCGACGGCGTTGAATCCGAGTTCATCGGTTTCGCCGATGACCTGTCCACCGCGCACACCGCCGCCGGCGAACCACATGGTGAAGGCATCGATGTGATGGTTGCGACCGGTGCGGTCGCGGGCTTCGCCCATGGGGGTGCGACCGAATTCGCCGCCCCAGATGACGAGGGTGGAGTCGAGGAGACCGCGGGACTTGAGATCGCGGATGAGGGCGGCACAGCCCTGATCGGTCTCGCGGCAACGGGCGGGGAAATCCTCTTCGAGATTCTCGCCGGGGCCACCGTGGGAATCCCAGTTGGTGTGGTAGAGCTGGACGAAGCGGGTGCCGCGTTCGACAAGGCGGCGGGCGAGGAGGCAGTTCCGGGCGAAGGACGGCTTCTCGCGGGTGCAGCCGTAGAGGTTGAGGGTGGCGTCGGATTCGCGGGAGAGATCCATGAGTTCAGGCGCACTGGATTGCATGCGGTAGGCCATTTCGTAGGCGCTGACGCGGGTGAGGATCTCGGGATCGCCGGTGGCGGCCTGATGCCGCAGGTTGAGATCGCGGAGGGTGTCGAGGGTGCGGCGTTGGCGCGGGGCGTCGATGCCCTTGGGGTTGGAGAGGTTGAGGATGGGATCGCCCTGGTTGCGGAGGGGGACGCCCTGATGGGTGGTGGGGAGGAAACCGGAACCCCAGTTGACGGCGCCGCCGCGGGGTCCACGGGGACCGCTCTGGAGCACGACGAAGCCGGGGAGATCGCGGGATTCGGAGCCGATGCCGTAGGTGACCCAGGAGCCGATGCTGGGCCTTCCGAACTGGCCGCTGCCGGTGTTCATGAACAGCTTGGCCGGCGCATGGTTGAACAGCGTGGCCTGGCAGGAACGGACAATGGCGAGGTCATCGACGACGCCGGCGGTGTGGGGGAAGAGATCGCTCACCCAGGCGCCGGACTGGCCGTGTTGCCGGAAGGGGCGTTTGGGTCCGAGGAGGGTCGACCGGTTCTTGAAGGAAGAATCCATGAAGGCGAACCGTTTGCCTTCGATGAACGAATCGGGGATCGGCTGACCGTGGAGTTCCACGAGGCGCGGTTTCCAGTCGAACAACTCCAACTGCGACGGGCCGCCGGCCATGAAAAGGAAGATCACCGATTTCGCCCGGGCCGGATGATGCCCGGGTCGGACCGTGGCGGAATCGGTGGAGGCGGGTGTGGCCGCGAGGGCGTTGGAATCGAGCAGGGAAGCGAGAGCGACGGAGCCCAGGCCGATGCCGCACTGGGAGAAGAAATGGCGACGGGTGATGTCGCGGGCGGCGGGTTGCTGGAAGGGATCATTCACGGGTGATCGTTTCGTCGAGGTTCAGGAGGACACGGGCGACGGAGACCCAGGCGTCGTCGGCCGGGATTCCCTGCTGTCGTTCGGTGGCGAGGAGCTGGAGGAGGGCATCGGTCTCGGCGGGGTCTGGAGAACGGCCGGTGGCGATGCGGAAGCCCTGTTGGATGCGGAGGGAATCGGAGGGGAGATCTGGACGGGCGATGCGTTGGGCGAAGGCGAGGGCGAATTCGTGGAAGGCCTGGTCATTGAGCAGGGTGAGTGCCTGGAGAGGGGTGTTGGAGCGTTGCCGACGGGTGCAGGTGGTGAAGGTGTCGGGGGCATCGAACACGGCGAGGGCCGGGTGGAGGGTGGAACGTTGGAGATGGGTGTAGAGGGCGCGCCGATGTCGGTCTCCGCCCTGACTGGGTTTCCATTCGCGATTGCTCTGGGTGAAGGCGCCGAGACCGGCGGGTTGCGGAGGAAACACGGGAGGCCCACCCACGCGCGGATCGAGCAGGCCGCTGATCGAAAGGGCGGCGTCCCGGATCTGTTCGGCTTCGAGTCGGAGCCGGTTCTGACGGGCGAGATGCCGGTTGCGGGCGTCCCGTTCGGCGAGATCGTCGCGATGGTTCGAGGCCTGGCGATAGGTCTGGCTGGTGACGATGAGCCGGTGGATGTGGCGCAGGCTCCAGCCGGATCGGACGAACTCCCGGGCGAGCCAGTCGAGCAGGGCGGGGTGGGAGGGTTCATCGCCCATCGTGCCGAAGTCGTTTTCGGTCTCGACGAGTCCCTTGCCGAAGTAGGTTTGCCAGACGCGATTGACGGTGACCCGGGCGGTGAGCGGGTTGGCCGGATCCAGCATCCAATCGGCGAGGTCGCGACGGTCCCTGGCGGGTTTTGGGGATGGGGAGAGGGCGACGGGCGTGGCGGGGGTGACCTTGGCGCCGGGCCGGGTGAAGTCGCCCTTGATGAACACCACGGTCTCGCGGGGTTCGGCGAGTTCCTTCATGACCAGCGTGCGATGGGTCTGGGGACGTTTGCGTTTCCACTCATTCACCGCAGTGCGTCGGGTCTTGGTGGTGTCGGCATCGAGTCCGGGTTCGGCTGCCAGGGTTTCCCTGCGGGCGAGTTCCGTCTGCCAGTTGTCGAGGGCGGCCTGTTGTTCGGGTGTGGGGATCTCGAACTCGGGACCCGAGGAGGCGCCGTGCCCATCGTTCTCGGTGGAATTGAAGAAGGCGAAGAAGGAGTAGTAATCGCGTTGGGTGAAGGGATCGAACTTGTGGTCATGGCATTGGGCGCAGGCGAGTGAGACACCGAGCCAGACCGTGGCGGTGGTGTGGACACGGTCGACGATGCTTTCCAGGCGGAACTGTTCGGGGTCGATGCCACCCTCATGATTGACCTGGGTGTGCCGATGGAAACCGGAGGCAATGCGGGCATCGACCGGGGCATCCGGCAGAAGGTCACCGGCGATCTGCCAGCGTGTGAAGGTGTCGAAGGGGAGATCCGCGTTGAGCGCACGGACGATCCAGTCGCGATAGGGCCAGACCGAGCGGATGCCATCGACGCTGTAGCCGTGGGAATCTGCGTACCGCGCGGCGTCGAGCCACCAACGGGCCCAGCGTTCGCCGTGATGCGGGGAAGTGAGCAGCCGTTCGACGGTCTTCTCGTAGCGTTTGGGATCGGGATTGGCGAGGAAGGCGTCGAGTTCGTCGGTGGAGGGAGGGAGACCGACGAGGTCAAGGGTCAGGCGGCGAAGGAGGACCGCGGGATCGGCGGGCGGGGATGGAGTGAGTTTTTCGGAGGCCAATCGTTCCCGGATGAAGGCATCGATGGGATGGGTCACGCCCTCGATGGTGGGCGGGGTGATCGGTGCGGGCGGGACGAAGGCCCAGTGCTGGTCTGACGACGGGGTTTCGGTGGCGGGAGCGGGGGCGCCATCGGCGATCCAATCGCGTAGCAGGGCGATCTGGGAGGCATCGAGCGGGGGCCGTTTGAGAGGCATGCGCCCGAGTTCGGAATGGGTGCCGCTGACGACGGCGAGGAGGAGGCTGTCGTCGGGGTTGCCGGGGGCGATGGCCGGGCCGCGTTCACCGCCGGCCCGGAGATGGGCGGCGGTATCGAGCAGGAGACCGGACTTGCGGGCGGTGGGACCGTGACAACCGACGCAGTGCCGGGCTAGGAGCGGTTTGATCTCCTGAAGGTAATCCGGCGCGGCGCGGAGTGCGGCGGCGCACTGCAGCCAGAGCATGGCAGCGATCAGGTTTCGGACGGGGCGGGACACGTTGGTCACCGTGCCACAGGAGGTCAGAAAATGAATCGTAAAAGTCGTGGCCGGGACGGACCGCGGTGCATCTCGAAGTGGTTGGCGAGTACGAGTACGGGTACGAAGGGTCGCACCCCGTGCGCCGATGGGTTTGTACTCGTGATTTCCCCATTCCCGCCCCAACCGCTTCAGGACGCACGGGCCGCGCCGTTGTGCCTCTTGAAGGTGTCGCCCACGAGCGAATGCGATGGGGGGCGCACGGCGACCGAACGTCGCCGCACCAGGGTTTGTGTTGAACAAAGGTGGTGCGGTGAAGGGATCTTCAGGGAAGATCGTGGGCATGCGAATCGGGACGATCCGGATGGGGTGTCTGTGTGGTTTGTTGTTGGGATGGACGGGATGTGCGGTGAAGCCGGACCGGACCCGGGACGCGGTGAGGACCGCGGCGGCGTTGCCGGCGGAAGGAGGTTTGGAACCGTTTCTCGGCGAGCCGCGGTTTGGTCAGCACACGCTGTTTGCCACGAATCGCTTCCCCAACGTGGTGGTGGCGACGGACGGGACGGTGTTGGCGGTTTGGAACGGAGCGGTGGTGCGGCGCAGTGAAGACGGAGGGCAAGGCTGGGGTGAAGCGATTCCTGTGGGGCCGGGATTCATGGGAGGGGGTGTGACCGTGGATGAAGGCAGTGGGGACATCCTGGCGTTCCTGGAGACGGGGCATCCGCCGAGGCCCATGACGATCTGGCGATCGCAGGACCAGGGGAAGACGTGGCAGAAGGAGGAAGCGACGATCTTGCCGGACCGGTTTGGGCATGAGCCTTCGATGCACATGAATGAACATGGGATCACGCTGCGGCATGGGAAGCATCGGGGGCGGTTGCTGCGTCCGACGCGTTACTATGCTGGGAGCAACGACAGGGAACGGTGGCCGGAGCACTATACCAACGCCCTGTACAGCGACGACGGTGGGCGGACCTGGAAGACGAGCGATCCCTTTCCGGCCAAGGGAACGGGCGAGGCTGCGGTGGCGGAACTCGCGAACGGGGACATCTACTACAACTCGCGTCGGCACTGGGCGCCGCCCGGGGAGAATCCGCGACGCCGCTGGACGGCGATGAGCCGGGACGGGGGGCATCGGTGGGAGCGGCTTCGGATGAGCGCGGTGTTGCCGGATGGCGATCAGGATCGGGACTACGGGTTGATGGGGGGATTGGTGCGTCTGCCGTTGGTGGGTCGCGACATCCTGCTTTACAGCAACATCGACAGTCCGGGCGGACGGAAGAATGGGCACGTCTGGGCGAGTTTCGATGGGGGCAGGACCTGGCCGGTACGGCGGCGGGTTTTTGAGGGGGCGTTCGCTTATTCGTCGATGGATGCCGGTCGGCCGGGGACGGCGAGCGAGGGTTGGATCTATCTGTTTTATGAGGGTGGACCGGCTGGTGGAGGGACGATGGCCCGG
>CAZDYB010000365.1:0-5074 GCA_964509045.1 uncultured Akkermansia sp. | reverse complement strand
GGCGCCCCTTCAGGGCGCATGGGATTTTCCACCGCATCACCCGGGGCATCGGTCGCCGAGCTCCCTCAGCCCCGGGCTCTGATCTTCCGACCCTTCGGGCCGGCGGGACCGGTAGGGCCGGCCTGAACCATCCCCGACGCGGTGCAACCGAAGATTGCGGATCCTTCAGCAGATCCGCCTGCCTTCGCAGGGTTGCTGCCGTGGATCGCCAACAACTTCGGGATGCGCTGCGCTGTCATGGGTGGAGTGGATGCCATGAGTTTCCCTGTAGCGTTGGGTGACCTCGGCTTCCACGGGCTCTCAGGAACCAGATGTCAGAATGATGACATAGATGGCGAAGTGACGGCTTTCAGGCAAAGAGGGGGCGGAGTACGAGGTAGGCATTGCGTGGAGGGTGGAGGCAGCGTTCATGCTGGGAACTCGGAGTTATCCTATCATGAACAAACGACACAAATTATCGACGGATCTGGTCCGCGCCTCGATGCGCGCGGCAGTGGTTGCCGTCTGGATGGGAGCCGCCACAGGGGCTCTTGGCCAGAAGGCATTCTTTGAAGGGTTCGACGGGTTGACCCTCGGGCCGAACCGGGAAGAGGGTTTGGCTGGGCAGAAGGTCTGGACCAAGACGCCGCCGACGGGGTGGACGATCGACGACTCGGGAATGGCGGGTCTCGGCAATCCGGCGACGGACGGCATTGTGGAATGGGCGGGATGGAGCTTTGCGGATCGTGGTTGGTGGACTCGGACGGCGGGTGATCAACGTCGCTCGGACTTCACGTTTGGTTTGGGGACGGTGATGATTGCCGACCCGGACGAATGGGATGACGCGGCGCATGCGAAGGGGTTCTTCAACTCCTACGTGTCGACCCCTGAGATCGACATCAGCAGCTACGCGGCGAATTCGTTGGTGATCGCCTTCGACAGCACCT
The DNA here is from genome assembly GCA_964509045.1 of uncultured Akkermansia sp. GTDB lineage: Bacteria > Verrucomicrobiota > Verrucomicrobiia > Limisphaerales > UBA9464 > UBA6176. The sequence goes on along the minus strand of CAZDYB010000365.1, from coordinate 4,148 downwards.
GGCGGCCTGAAGCCCGGGACGATTCCGGGGCGAGTTTTCCGACGGCCGAGGACGGATCCGCGATCAACAACCAAACCGGTCTGGTCTGGGTCACGTTCAATGCCGGGACCACCAATGAAGTGATCCGGTGGGAATCCACGCGGACCCTGGCGGATGGCATCACCGACAATCCGTTCTTCAAGTCGGACCTCCTGAAACAGGATCCGACCAATCCGGACGAAGTCTCCCACAGCAACGAGGCGGTGATTGTTCCCCTGAACAATGTTGCCGGGTCGAACAATGTGAAGTTGACCTTCGGGATGGTGGAAGCCGCCAACGACTGGTGGTGGGCGGTGGACAATGTGACCATCGGTGTTCCTCCGCTGGTGACCTCTGTGTCTGGAACCGGCGTGGCGGTCCGCGCGCGCATCTCCGAGGCCCTGAACAAGAACGTCGACGAAACCAAGCCCATCACCCTTGAGGTGGACGGCCTGATGGTGTCGCCGGCGACGGTGGTTCGGGACGGAAACCTGGTGTTCGTCGGGTACGACCAAACGCCCGATGTGTATGCCCCGGGCTCCGTCCACACGGTGACGGTCAAGTTCACCTCGACGGATGGCCGTCAGGTGACGGACGGCGGGCAGTTCACGGCTCCGAGCTACACCGAGGTCACCTCGACCCCTGCGGTGGTGACGGCGGTGATCCGGAATCCGTCCTTCTTCACGGTGGACGCCACGAAGGGTGTCACGCTGAAGCTGAACGGCACAACGGTGGTGGCGACCTCGGTGGCGCCATTCGACACCGGAACCTCCACCGGCGTCGAAGTCCGCTACGCATTGCCTGCGGCGCTGGCGCCGAACAGTGCGAACACGCTGGAAGTCACCTTCACCACCGATGGCGGTGCGCAGGTGGTGGACGCGGTGAGCTTCATTGCGGCGAACTTCCTCAACCTGGATCCCCAGTTGGCGACGGCGTTGGGAACGGGATCGCAGCCTGGAATGCGCTGGCGGACCCATCAGTTGCCGGTCGGCCGGGACAACACCATTGCGGCGGTGGAGGAGCAGTTGCGCGGACTTCGCGGAGCCTCGATCCACGAGACGTTTGGCCAGACGGCCGGTGGCATCTTTGAGATTGCCTATGTGAACATGGAGCAGGCCGGCAACAACGCCGGCATCTTCAATTCCTTTGCCGAGGGCGAACTCGCCGTGTTCGACGACGTGATCCCGGGCATTCCGGGAACGCTTCCCGATGGATCGTTCAGCACGGACAACATTGCGGGTGAGGCCCTCGCCTATGTCGAGATCCCGACCGCTGGCATCTACACCATGGTGGTGCGGTCTGACGACGGGTTCCAGGTGTCGGTTGGCAACCTGACCAACCCCACGTTCCAGGTGTTGGGCGCCTTCGATGGCGGGCGTGGTGATGCGCCGACGGAGTTCTACTTCCAGGCGTCCCAGGCGGGTGTCTATCTGTTCCGCCTGATCTGGTTCGAAGGCGGCGGCGGTGCGTCGGTCGAGTGGTACACGGTGAATGCCTCCGGAGCTGCCGCGCTGGTCGGTGGACCGCAGACCGGAGCGCTCCGTGCGTTCCGCACCCGGACGGTTGCCGAGCCCGTGTTGACCTCGGTGCCGGCGACGGTCGTGACCGCGCCCCGTTCGGTGGAAGTGACCGAGGGCAACTCGGCTGCATTGCTGGTGGAAGCGGCCGGTGACGCGCCGATCTCCTTCCAGTGGTTCAAGGATGGCAACGTCATCACGAACGCAACCCGCGCTGAGTTGATCCTCGGCAAGGTGGATCCGTCTTCCGCCGGCGCCTACACGGTGCGGGTCTCGAATGCCAGCGGCACCAACACCTCGTCGGCCGCCATGGTGTCCGTCGTCCTCCGTACCCGCACCCGGGTGCTGTTGCGGGAGGACTTCGAATCCCTCGTCCTCGGACCGAATGTCGAGGAAGGCATCACCACGGGCTCCGGCGGAGCGCGCGAAGCGGTGGTGACCAAGACCCCGCCGACCGGCTGGATGGTCGACAACAGTGGCATCAATGGTCTCGGCAACCCCGACACCGACGGTGTGGTGGAATGGGCGGGCTGGAGCTTCGCCAACCGCGAATGGTGGGCCGCCACGGCCGGTGACCAGACCCGCACCCGGTTCCTCAAGGGCACGGGCACGATCGTCATTGCTGACGGTGACGAGTGGGATGACCTCCCGCGTGCTGCCGGAACGATGAACACGTTCCTGATGACTCCCGAGATCAACATCACCGGCATGGAGGCGAACACGATGCTGCTGAAGTTCGATTCGAGCTGGAGGCCTGAGTCTCCCCAGAAGGGGATCATCCGCGCTTCCTTCGACGGCGCGGCGCCGGTTGAGGTCCTGCGTTGGACCGCGGTTGCCCCGGATTTCCATCCGGACAGCCAGAACGAGACCGTCTCGCTGCGCATCAACAACCCGGCCGGAGCCTCCCGCGTGCAGATCACGTTCGGCTACATCGATGCCGGCAACAACTGGTGGTGGGCGCTCGACAACATCGAGTTGTCCGCTGATCCGGTCGGCTTCGACAGCCTGTCCGATTCGCTGGCCACCTATCTGCCCTTCGACGGCAACCTGGAGGATTCATCCGGTCGCGGCGTGAATGGCACGGCTCGTGGCACTCCTTCGTTCGTGGCGGGCAAGGTCGGCCAGGCGGTCAATGTCCGCACCACGGCGGCCGGTGAGTTCAGCTACGTGACCCTCGGTCGCCAGCTGCTGCTCTCCAGCAACGTGAACTTCACCGTGGCCTTCTGGGCCAAGCTCAATTCCAACACCGGTGATCCCTCCTTCATCGGCAACAAGAGCTGGGCCAGCGGCGGCAACGTCGGCTTCGTCATCGCCACCGCCGGTGACAACCGCGTCCAGTGGAACCTCAACACCGTCGGCGGCGCCCGGAAGGACTATGACAGCGCCGGCGGCATCTTCGCTGACTCCGCCTGGAAACATGTGGTCGTCAGCTTCGACCGCAATGGCGCAGCCGAAACCTGGGTGGACGGTGTCCGCCTCGATTCCCGGTCCATCGCCGGCAATGCCGGTCAGGTACTCGATACGCCCAACCTCGACCTGAACATCGGTCAGGACGGCACCGGCACCTATACCGACGGTGGCGGCGTCTTCCACAATGCCGACATCGATGAAGTCGCCATCTGGGGCCGTATCCTCACCGATGAGGAAATCGTCCGCAGCTTCACCCGCGGTTCCGCGGGTCAATCGTTGCTCCCGGTTGCTGCTGCCGTGACCGCCGTGGGCACCCCGCCCGCCGGTCTCAGCGGTGCGACACTGACCAACGTTGTGGTGGATGCCGCAACCCGGACCATCACCGCCGACATCCCCGCGGGCAGCGACCTCGGGTTCCTGACCATCACACCGGCCCAGACCATCGTCTCCATCGAGGTGGTCAACGGTAAGCTGGTTGTCCGGTACTGACCGGGCCTGGATTGAATCGAACGTGGGGTGGCTGGAATTCGTTCCGGCCACCCCGCTTTTTTTGCCCGCCGACGTCTTCAACCCGAAGGGTTGGGAGCCGGTAGCCCGGGCGTGAGCGAAGCGACACCCCGGGTATGGATGAGAAATGGATATCTACCCCGGAGGGGTTGCAGAAGAGTCTCAAACCCCTCCGGGGTAGGGACCCATTCGGACGCATGACCCGGGGTGTCGCTTCGCTCACGCCCGGGCTACCAGCTGAAACGCCTTCGGCGTAAGGATCACTCTGTTGTCTCGGTGATCGCGACGCACCTGGGTTGAGGTGGAAATATGAAAACAGGGTGGTTTGGGACACGCTCTACGGAGCGGCGAGCACCCCTCGCCGTTTGAATGGGACGGCGACCAAACGTCGGCGCTCCGTATCAGGGCGAATTCATGACATACAGGTTCCAATGTCGAGCAACTCTTGCATCCCGACAGCGCCGTGGATGTAGTGATTAAATGTCCAAGGAGGCGTATAACTTCGGCCTCAAAGTCCCGCTTCAAGTCTGGAGGCGAATCGGGCTGGCATGGTCCGTCATTCCCGTTTTCTTTGGTATTTCCATCGGGGTTTTGGCGGCAGACCCAGTCAGGCCCAAGAGCCCTGTACAGACGAACAAACTTTCCCTGCCGGCATTCCTCGCCCGGAAAGGGTTCGAGGTTGCCGCCGCTGCTTCA
>CAZDYB010000364.1:0-5108 GCA_964509045.1 uncultured Akkermansia sp. | reverse complement strand
CAAGAGCTCGGGAAGGACGGTGCCCCGTGAAAGGGGGTCGGCAAGGGGGCGGTTTGGAATCGAGTACCAGTTGAGCAGGGCGAAGGCGGTGCCGGCATCGTTCAACCCGATCCACGTTCCGCCGCCTGGTTCGGACGGATACAACGCGCGTCGTTCGCCGAGGAATCGGGGTGCGGGGGGATGGGCCAGGATGCGAGAGCGTTGTTCGTCGCGGTTCATCACGACCAGAAAGCCACGGTCGTGCGGACTGAAGGTCAGGGTGCACATGGAGGGGGTTCAGTCCGCCAAGGGATACGAACGGATCCGGGCATTGGTTTGGCGCCAGGCCCGCAGCAGGTCGAGTGCGCCATCGGGCCGATGTCCGCGGGCGCGGTTGGCGGCGCCGATTTCGAAGATGATTTCCCATTGTCGGAACAGGGTCCGATAGGCCGAGCGCAACGAAGTCCGTGCGTCGTAGATGCTGGTGGCCTCGGAGGCGGCCCCGTTGAGTTCGAGGATCCTGAATCCGCGGCCCTGCCGAAGTTCCTCGTCATTCGCGTACCGGAGGTCGAAGCGTCCGACGAAGAACCCGGGAATGCGCCGGGAGATGGTGTCGATGCACGCCTCGAGTTCCGGGGTGAGGAGATGCAGGCCGTCGCGGAAGATGCATCCCTGGGCGTGGTTGCCGGCCTCGACCAGACGGCAGCGTTCACCGGGTTTCAGGATTTCCCGGCGACGGTTTTCGAACCGTCGCAGGTACAGGTCGCTGATCAATCGTGCGCGTTCGTCGGCCCGGATCAATTCCTCAATCGTGCTGCGTCCGTCGCCCACGATTTCAGGGAAGATCTTTTCGGTGATGGCAAAGATCCGCCCGTGTTCCTGGTCGGGATATCGGTAGTAGAAGATGCCCGCTTCCCTTGGCCCGGGAATGTAGCGTTGGAGGACCAGTCGTTCGCGGTTCCGATCCAGGTATTCGCCGATGTCCGAATCGCTGCGCACCAATCGGACGCCGACACCGCGCTGGCCGACATCCGGCTTGAGGATGAACGGGAATCCGACGCCGTGGATGGCGCGAATCTGGTCGAGTCGGGCCCGGCGTTCGTCCGGGGACCCCTCGACCAATAACCACGCCTCCGCGGTGAATCCAGGGCTCGTCCGCTGGAGGTCAAGCAGCGTGACGAACTTGGATTCGCCCACGAGTCCCCCGGTGGTCATGCCCGGATTGGCCGCCGTGGGCAGGGTCCACCCGCGGTGTCGGAACGAGAGTTGGAAGTAGCGAAGGCCCACCGGCAGGTAGAAAATCCATGCCGGCCAGAACTCCCAACGCCGCCAGCGTTCCAGTCGGATCGACCGGGTCTCCTTCCCCCCGCCCCACACGCGCATCGCGAGCCGAACTGCGATCCACAGCCCGGCGACGGCTGCGGGAATCAGCCAGAAAGCCGCCCGACGATGCTGCATCCAGGCTGCGAGCGCGGGGCCGACCAGTCGGGCGCCCAGAAAGATGGCCCCCGTCCAGAGCATCACCATCACTGCGGTCACCGAGCTGAATGTGAGGAAGGGAATGCGGAGGAACCCTGCGGTCAGATAGGTGGGCAGGCGGGTGCCGGGCATGAGCCGGCTCAGCATCAGCAGCCACGTTCCGTGATCGGCGAACCATCGTTCGCTCTGTTCCACTTTTTCCGCGGCGACCAGACGTCGGGCCCAGGCGGTGGTCAACAGGGGGCGTCCCAGGCCACGCGCCAGTCCGTACAAGGCGAGATCCCCCAGCCAGATCCCCAGGGAACACGCTGCGAACGCGAGTCCCGGATGCAACGCGCCGCCCGCCGCCAGCAGTGCGGCGCTCACCGTGGGAATGTCCTCCTGCACCCACGTCGACAACCCGATCATCCATGCCTGGGCCATCGGCGAACCCGGTGTTTCCATCCAGGTGTTGGTGTTCACGGTCACGACGGATTCTGGCGAAGATGGGCCAATGTCGAAGGTGCCATGCCGAATTCTTCCGGCAGTTGGATTCCTTGAAGCCGCCCGAGGATGGCAATGATGGCGAAGTGATGGATCGCGTGGGCGATCGCGTACGCCAATTCCCGTCCCAGCGTTGAGCCTGTCACCGGCGGGATCCCGGGCGCGTAACTGATCTCGCAGCGCGTTCCAACGATCCGCGCCAGGTCAGTGGGTTCCCATCGGGAAAGGCTGCTCCGGACCTCCCGGGTCAACGCCAGGGCCCGTTCCGGTACCGTCTCGATCATCGGATCGCGATCCCTCCGGTCGAAATCGACCACGGCGCTGTTCCCCGTCCGCAGCAGGCTCACGAAATGATCCAGGCAATGCCGGTAATGCGTCCCGATGGATCCGCCCAACGCGAGGGCCACGCGGGTCGAGTATTGTTCGGGCGTGATGCCGGTGAGCAGGGCCTCGCCCTGAAGCAGGAGTGTTGACGCTCCGCCGAGGATCCGTTCGAACGAACCGTCGGCGGCGCTGGATTTCCGGTCTGCGGCATCCAACCCGGGTTTCTCGGCAATCATGGAGCAACAGCCCGCGTCTCGAGTGTTTCGCACAGTCCTCTCAGGAGAGGTTTGGCCCGCCGCTTCTATTCCAGTTCCGCCCGACGGATTGCCGACCGATCCCATTGCGCATGGTGGTGGCTCGATGGTCTCCTGATTCAAGCAGACCTCCGCGTCTGGTTTCCGGCCGCCTTCAGTCGTTCCAGGATCCAGCCGGGAATCCGAACCTGCCCCCGTCGCAGCCATCCGACAATCAGGCCAGACCCGAATACCGTCACGGCCAGGCCGAACAGCAGGCCGCCATCGCCCTGTACCTCGATTCCGAGTCGCACCAGATGGCTGAAGATCGCCCCGGCCATCAAGCCGGCAGCCATCAGCCCACCGAACACGCTCCAAGGGCGGTACAGGAGCAACCCGGCAGCAATCAGTTCGGCCAACCCGGTTCCGATCCGTCCCCAGGGTTCGATGCCGAGGGTGGTGAAGATGAATCTTGATTCCGGGGCGCCGGTGAACTTGAAGAACAGCGTCTGCAGCAGGATCACCGCAGCCACGACCTGGAAGGTCCAGCTGACGATTTCATGTCGGAGGCACAGGCCCGGACCGCAGTCCGTTCGGGATCCAGATGGGGATGTCATACGCGGTTATGTCGCGGGGGGCCGGCATTCCTTACAACCGGGTGTTGGACTGGATGGCGGCGGTTTGGGCGCGGTGGGTCTGGAACCAGTGTGTCTCCAGGCACAGCCGCAGCGCCATCCGTGCGCGATGCAACATGACCCAGAGGTTCGACGGCGAGATGCCGAGCGTGGTGCAGATCTCGTCGGTCGACAGACCGTCGACTTCGCGCAGCACGAAGGCGCAGGCGATCCGTTCCGGCAACCGGCCGGTGCAACGTTCGAACACGCCCCAGAACTCCACCCGATCGAGTCCCGATCCGGCTCCGTCCCAGTCGCCGGGCGCGTTGGCCGGCAACCAGTGGGCGAGGGGAACACCGCTCTCGAAGCTGCCTTCCTCCGCCTCGGCGAAGAACTCCAGGTCCGTGAACCGCGATTCCCGTCGGATCGATCTGAAATGGTCCATGACCTTGTTCTTGAGGATGCCCACCAGCCATGTCCGTTCGGCAGAACGTCCTTCATAACGTTCGTGCCCTTTCAACGCCGAGAGCAGCGTTTCCTGCACCAGATCTTCGGCCACGCCCGGATCCCGCACCCGCGACAGGGCGTGGTGGAACAGGGCGTCCCCGTGCTCCGCCACCCATCGCTCGGGATCGATCCGAACCGATCCTACTGGAGGCATCATTGGGCCTTGCCTCCCGGTTGTCCCGGTTCCCCGGCCTCCGCGCGCAAACGGCGCAGTAGGCGTTCGCGCGCTTCCGGTGCGAGTCGTTTCACCGGGACTTCTGCGGGCGGATTCGAAGACATCCCGGCGACCCGACGCAGCCAGAGGAGTTGACGTTGGTAGCGCCGGCAGGTTGCGCACAAGGCCAGGTGCAACAGCATGCCCGCGCGTTGGCTCAACCGGGGCGGAACGTCCATTGAACGGGAGGTCAACCGGCTCATCTCACGGCAATTCGGCATCAGCAGCCGACGCAGTCGCGTCGACCAGCGATCGGGATCGGGCTCAGGGGTGGGGGTTGGATTCATGACAGGCACTTTCGGAAGCCTGACCAAGGCTCCCACGGCGGTTGGGTCGTCGGTTCGGCCGAATCCTTACAGAAAATCGCGGTGGCTGTCGGTTGTAAGGAAATGGACATCATCGGCGACGGAAGCTGCGTATGAATCGACGAGTCTTCTTGGCCGGCCTGACCGGCTTGTTCCTGAGTGCATCGCTTGTCCTTGCCGAGGACAAGGTCCTTCTCAACCTCGACGCGAAGGGTGTTGCCATCCAGGGCTACGATCCGGTGGCGTTCTTCACCGTTGAAGCTCCGGTCCAGGGCAAGGCTGAGTTTTCCAGCGAGTTCCGAGGCGCCCGTTACTGGTTCCATTCGGCGAAGAGCAAGGCACTGTTCGATGCCGAACCGGCCAAGTACGAACCGCAGTTCGGAGGCTATTGCGCCTATGGCGTCAGCCGCGGCGCCCTCGTCTCGATCCGGATCGACGCCTGGCAGATCGTCGGAGGACGTCTCCTCATGCAGAAGAACAAGGGTATCCGCGACGACTTCAACCAGGATCCCGCTGGCAACCTCAAGAAGGCCGACGCCAACTGGCCCCGGTTATTGGAAAAGAAGGGGCGGTGAAGGGGGCGGGCGATCGCAAATTCTCGGAAAGATGAGGACTGGGGCGGAGGCGGCGATCCTGTTTTGGAACTTGCAGAACGACATTCTGGGATCAGACCCGCGGCGGCGCCAGGGCCAGTCCTTGACCCGAGGCGTTGCCAGGGTCATGCGTCCGGATGCGGCCCAACCCCCAGCCCTCCGCGTTCAGATGCCTGCGGGAACGAGGTTGCTCAATTATAAAATATTTAAATACGACCCCACGAATTGCGCCAGAATGTTTGTTGCCGGCGAGGATGGCGTGTCGAGGGGTTGGGAGGGTCGTTGCGCCAAAAGGGCTGTTGCCGTCGCCGGGATGGACATAACGATGAGTTCTGGGACGCGACAGGAGGTGTTGAAGAAGCTGCGGAGGCGCTACC
>CAZDYB010000363.1:0-5111 GCA_964509045.1 uncultured Akkermansia sp. | reverse complement strand
TTCGTCTCTTTCGGCCCCACCGCCTTTCCCAGGTCATGATCCGAGGCGGGTCTGCAAATAGGAACGCAAAGGGCGAGAAGGTTGGCACTTGAAACCGGCAGATCGGGTCGGATTGGGGAGTGGAGACAACAACACCTCTACTCCGACGTCGCGGGCTTTGCGACGCTCTGGCTGCGGCTGGCAGCCGGAGAAGATCCCGCGGGGACCCCTTTCCCAAGGATGACGTCACGGAAACGCCCGGCGATCCGTGCGTAACCGGCTCGGGTCAGATGCACCCCGTCGGAGGTAAGCTGGGGATCCGGGTCGACGGCGCCGGCCAGATCCACAACCTCCGCTCCCTCCGCCCGTGCAGCCTCACGCCACCATCCGCGAATCTGTTCCAGCCGTGGATTCCGTTCCCCAAGGTCCGCACTGCGTTCAGGACGGAGACCCGGGGTGGCGGTGAGAAACGGCAATGGCAGGGCGACAATCACCCGTCTTCGCGGTCGGCCGAGCGATTGGATCAGGAGCCGGGCGTCGGAGGTGAAGGAGGCCGACTGGGTCCAGTTGTTGCGCGGGGCACCGCAGGTGTCGTTGGCACCCAGCAACAGGAGGACGATGTCCGGGTCGAAATCGAGCGCGGCCTGGAACTGCGGCTGCCGTCGATACGGTCTGTCGCCCTTGAAAAGGAGCGTGGCACCGCCTACACCGAAGTTGCGGACGGCGAAGTCCTCTCCGAGGAGGGCGGCGAGTTGGGTTGGATAGGCGTCCTGCTCCGGTGACCCGGCCCCTGCTCCAAACGTGATCGAGTCGCCAAGACAAGCCACCCGCACCACCGATCGAACGTTGGGGAGATGATCCGGAGATCCGACGGATTGGCCGATGGCGAACAGGGCGAGGATGGCTATGAAAAGCGCTCTCATGGTCGGGCAGAGGCCATGCACCAAATCTTCTGCGACGCACCCGCAATGTCGACCGTCGATGTCGGACCCCGATGCCTGAACCAGCGAAGACGCCAGGTCCCGGCACACTCCCAAGTCCGATCCGTCACGGACCCTACTGGCACGATTCGCAGGTGCCGCCCTGGCGCATCGCCTCGATCGAGCAGGCCAGCTTCTCGTCCTCCGAGACTTCCCGTCGTGGCGCAGCCTCGGCAGCAGGCCGCCGATCCCGATTGGCAGAGTCGATGGCCGACTTGTTGACAGTGCGGAGATAATACGTGGTCTTCAATCCACGTTGCCATGCCTCCCGATACATGAAGCTCGCCTTGCGGGCGTCATTGTCGGCCAGCCACAGGTTCGTGCTCTGGGCCTGATCAATCCACTTCTGACGCACCGCCGCAGCCTGCAGGATCCACGTGGGCTCGATCTCGAACGCCGTCTTGTACAACCGCTTCACATCGGCCGGAATGCGGTCGATGGGCTGGACACTGCCATCGAAATACTTGAGGTCGGCCAGCAGCTCGGCATCCCAAAGGCCGCGCCGCTGCAATTCGCGCACCAGGTGATCGTTGGTGCGGATGAACTCCCCGCTGAGATTCGACTTGGTATGGATGTGCTTATAGACCGGCTCGATGCACGGGGTGGTGCCGAGGATGTTCGAGATGGTCGCGGTGGGAGCAATCGCGAGGCAGTTGGAGTTCCTCATGCCCTGGCGCTGGATCTTCGCGCGGAGTTCATCCCACGGCATCCGGGAGACCCGATCCACCCGCACCGGCTGCGCCCGTTCCTTTTCCAGCAACTCCAACGTGTCGAGCGGGAGCAGACCGCGCTGCCATTTGGAACCCGTATAGCTGCTGTAGGAACCCCGTTCCGCCGCCAGATCGCTCGAAGCACTGTACGCATGGAAGGCCATCGACTCGATGAACTCGTCATTGAAAGCCACCGCCTCCATCGAATCGAAGGGAATGCCCTTGTCATAGAGCGCGTCCTGCAAGCCCATGACGCCCAGGCCCACCGGCCGATGCTTCAGGTTCGAATTCGCCGCGGCTTCCACCGGGTAGAAGTTGAGGTCGATGACATTGTCCAACATCCGCATCAGGGTCGTCACCGTCTGCCGGAGTTTCTCCTGATCGATCGCTCCGTCGGGACGCAGATGGGCGGCGATGTTGACCGACGCGAGATTGCAGACGGCCACTTCATCCGGTGAGGTGTTCAGCTCGATCTCGGTGCAGAGATTCGAGTTGTGGATGACACCGGCGTGATCCTGTGGATTGCGGACGTTGGCCGGATCCTTCCAGGTCATCCACGGATGACCGGTCTCGAAGAGCATCTCGATCATGCGCTTCCAGAGGGTCAACACGCGGATCTTGCGACCCCACAACCGACCCTGGTCCACGAGCTGTTCATAGTGGGCGTACCGCGCCTCGAACGCCGCACCGAAAAGCTCCGGCAGGTCCGGCACATCGTTCGTCCGGAACAAGGTCCAGGTGGCATCCTTGGACAATACCCCGTTGGAGATGTCCTCGATGCGTTTCATGAACAGGTCGGGTATCCAATGCGCCGTGTTCATGTTGTGCGTCCGACGCCGGTCATCACCGGTCTCCTTCCGGAGATCCATGAAGTCCTCGATGTCGGCGTGCCAGAGTTCAAGATAGCTGCACAACGCGCCCGGGCGTTTGCCTCCCTGGTTCACCGCAATCGCAATGTCATTCGACACCTTCAGGAATGGAATCACCCCGCTCGACTCCCCATTCGTCCCGTGAATGTGGGCACCGCTGCCCCGGATCGCCGTCCAGGAACATCCCAGGCCCCCCGCGTACTTCGAAAGCATCGAGAATCGCCGCCACGTCTCCGTGATGTCCTCGATGCTGTCGCCGCAATACAGGAGGTAACAACTGGAGAGCTGGGGCTTCTGGGTGCCGGAATTGAAGAGCGTGGGGGTCGAACTGCACGCGCGCCGGGACTTGTACAACGCGTAGAAATCCATCGTGCGCTGTTCCCGATCCGGCTCGTCCAACGCCAGCCCCATCGCCACCCGCAACCAGAAGATCTGCGGCGCCTCCAATCGACGCTTCCGGCCCGTCGCACGATCCTGCTGATGGATCAGGTAACGGTCGTACAAGGTCTGGATGCCGAGGAAATCGAACTGGAGATCCGCATAGGGATCCAACGCGTCGCCCAACACCCGCAGATCAAACTCGGCAAGCCGGGGATCGAGCCGTCCCAGTTCGATTCCCCGGGGCACATAGGCCACCAACGCCCGGCGATGCGCCTCCTTCAACGCGCCCAGGCCGTCGGTCACACGCCACGGCAGGGTTTCCTCATAGATATAGGTGAGCAGGATGCGCGCGGAGAAGAAGCGGGCATCGGCATCCACGTCGAGCAGCGACTTGGCATTCAGCACGATGGTGTCGCGCCGTTCCTCCGGGGAAAGCTCGACGGACACACCGCGGAGCAGGCGTCCGGACAACTCCTGTTCCGAAAGCGTGAGGTTGAGGTTGAGCCGGGCGAAGGCGACGCGGGCCTGGAGATCGTTGTGTTGATCCGCGGAACCCAGTTCCAACTGCGCATCGGACAACGTGCCTTCAGCCCGGGCTTCCGCCTCGCGCAAAGCGGCGCGTCGGGCCCGATGCTTCGCATAGGCCAGCGCAACCCGGCCATGACCCAACTCCAGCAACGTCTGCTCAACCCGATCCTGAAGTTCTTCAATGTGGACGAAGAGCGGGCGCTCGCGCCGGAGGCTGCCTTCGATCGCCGCACGCACCTCACGCCCGATGATCTCGTCGAAGCCGGTCGCCACGCAGGCGGCGCCGACGGCCCGTTCGATCTTGTGGCCAAGCCAGGGAACGATGCGCGGTTTTCCGGCATTGAGGGAGGTCTCGCGCCGGATCACCTGCGGGAACTCGGGGTTCCCGTCCGTGGCGGCGACGTTGAGCTTGGGTTCAGCAGGAAGCGAAGTCATGGAGGGCAGTTCAGGAAGACGTCGGGTTCGGTCAGGTACGCGGTCCGACAATGCCGCGCTGGGCCTGGTATTTTCCGGCCCGATCCGCATAGCTGACCTCGCAGACACCCATTGTGGAGAAGAAGATCACCTGGGCCAGGCCTTCTCCCGCATGGATGCGCGCCGGCAACGGCGTGGTGTTCGAGATCTCCAGCGTCACGTGCCCTTCCCACTCGGGTTCGAACGGCGTGACGTTCACGATGATGCCGCACCGGGCATAGGTGCTCTTGCCAACACAGAGCGTGATGACATCGCGCGGGATGCGGAAATACTCCACCGACCGGGCCAGTGCGAAGGAATTGGGCGGCACCAGACAAGAGTCGCCGGTGATGTCCACGAACGAACGGGCATCGAAGGCCTTGGGATCGACGATGGCGTTGTAGACGTTGGTGAAGACCTTGAACTCGTTCGAGACCCTCAGGTCATAGCCATAGCTCGACAGCCCATAGCTGATGACCGGTCCCGCGGCGTTGTGGCGCACGAGACCGTCCTCGAAGGGCTCGATCATCCCGTGTTCCTTCGCCATGCGCCGGATCCAATGGTCAGGTTGTACTCCCATGGACTTAGATCAGGTCGTCCTCGTTGGTGTTCTTCACACTGCCGCCCGTCTGGTATTCGGTGACGCGGGTCTCGAAGAAGTTCTTCTCCTTCCGCAGGAAGATGACTTCGTCCAGCCAGGGAAACGGATTGGTCCGCACCTGGGACAGCGTGGCCAATCCCAGCGAAGTCAGCCGGCGATCCGCATTGTAATCCACATAGTCAAGGAACTCGCGCCGGGTCATGCCCACGCCGTCTTCCGGCATGCAGTCGATCACGAACTCCTTCTCCAACTCCACGCCCTCCCGCATGAACGCCACCAGCTCGGCCTGGAACCCGGGCGTCCAGATGTCCGGGTTCTCCGCGATCAGTTCCGTCAGGATATAACGGCCCAGCGCAATGTGGTTCGACTCGTCGCGCAACGTGTATTGGAACATCTGGCCGACGCCCGTCATCTTGTTCTGACGGTGCAACGACAGCACCATCGCAAACAACGCATAGAACTGGGTCCCTTCCATCACCTGGGTGATGCCAAAGATCGCCTTGGCAAACTTCTGCTTGTTGGCCGTGATCGTCAGGTCCACGCCCATCTTCAGCTCCGGCATCTGTCGCAGGATGAAGTCGTTCTTCCTGCGGATGCTCGGGATGTCATT
>CAZDYB010000362.1:0-5113 GCA_964509045.1 uncultured Akkermansia sp. | reverse complement strand
GTGGTGGGGGCGCTCGCTCCCGGCCGGTGGCCTGTTGGGGCCGTGGGGATGGAAGACGACGTTGTGGGTGACGGGTGGGATCGGGGTGTTGTTGGTGGGCGTCTTGGTGGGCCTCGGATTTCCAGGGGTGACGACCGGGACGGATCCGTTGCGACCGCGTCAGAGCGAGGCATACGAAGTGATGTCGCAGGTGCAGCAGGAATTGGGTCGGACAGGGTCAGAAACGTGGTTGGTCTTTCGGGATGCGGACCCGGATCGATTGGCGGAGCGGATGACGAAGACGGGGCAGGTGTTGGACCGGATGGAATCGGAGGGGCGGATCGGGGGGTATCGGTTGCCGGGGTTGTTCTGGCCAAGGCCGGTTCGGGCCAGGGAGAACCGGGTGAGGGTGGAGCGGGTGGTGGAGCGGATGCCGGGGATTCGCAGGGTGTTGGAAGAGGAGGGGTTCACGGAGGCATCCTGGCAGATGGCGGAGGCGTTGGTGGGGCGTTGGCGGGAGTGGGGGATGCGGGGTGAAGGGGCGCCGTTGTGGCCGGAGAATGCGGGAGCGCGGTGGATGTCGGCGCGGATGTCGGCGCGGGAGCCGGATGGAAGCTGGATGGCGCTGGGGGTGGTGGAATCCGGGAAGACACGATGGGACGGGACGGGATTGCCGGAGGGCGTGTGGGTGACGGGTTGGGATCGGTTGGGGGAACGGTTGTTGGAACGGGTACAGCGACGGGTGGGCTGGATGACGGCGGGGATGGGGGTGTTTCTGTTGGTGTGCCTGGGGTTGGCGTTTCGGCGATGGAGCGAGGTGGTGTTGGGATTGTCGGCACTGGGCCTGGCATTCCTGCTGTTGCTGACGGGGATGAGGGTGACGGGATCGAGTTGGAACCTGCTGAACCTGGTGGCCATTCCGCTGGTGCTGGGGACATCGGTGGACTCGATGATCCACATCCAACTGGCGTTGCGGAGGTCGGGGGGAAACCTGCGGCGGATGTGGAAGACGACGGGCACGGCGCTGGTGCTGTGTGCGGGGGCGAACATGGCGGGGTTCGGGTCGTTGGCGTGGAGCAGCAACGCGGGGTTGGCGAGCCTGGACGTGGTGTGTGCGGGGGGAGTGGCCGGGGTGTTGGCGGTATCGACGCTGTTGCTGCCCCAGTGGTGGCTGTGCTGGCACGGTTCGGGTGCGGATCCGGTGCAACCGGGTTCGTGGAGGCCTTCGAAGCTGTACGGGGCGTGGGCCTGGCGGATGGGGTGTGTCCTGGCGCGGAGATTGCCGCGGGGTTTGTTGGTGGGCGTGGCGCGGACCGTGGCGGTGTTGTACCGGCGGATGTGTCCGCAGCGGTTCGAGGTGGTGGTGGGGAACCTGTTGCCGTGGATGGCGGACGATGCGGCGCGGGCACGGGCGGTGGCGCGGGAGAACTTCGATGAGTTTGCGGTGAAGGTGGTGGATCTGTGGCGGTACGAGGCCGGGGTTGAGGGGGCGGGTGCGGTGGAACCGGCGAGCGGTTGGGAGGCGTTCCACAAGGCGGTGGGGTCGGGTCGCGGGGTGTTGCTGGTGACGCCGCACCTGGGTCAGTGGGAATTGGGCGGGCCATTGCTGGTGCGGATGGGAGTGCGACCGCTGGTGTTGAGTGCGGTGGAACCGGGATCGGACCTGACGGGAATGCGGGCCGGGGCACGGAGCCGGCACGGGGTTGAAACGTTGGTGGTGGGTGGGGATCCGTTTGCGTTCGTCGAGGTGATCCGGCGTTTGCAGGACGGGGGAGTGGTGGCGTTGCTGGTGGATCGCCCGCCGTCGGGTTCCGGGGTGACGGTGGATTTCGTGGGGCGCCCGTTCGAGGCAAGCGTGGCCGGGGCGGAACTGGCGCGGGCAACCGGTTGTGTGGTGCTGCCGGTGTACGTGGTGCGTGAACAGGGACGGTATCGGGCCCATGCGTTGCCAGCGGTGGAGTATGATCGGGCAAGCCTGGGCAGTCGGGAGGCGCGGCGTGGGTTTGCAGGACGGATCCTGCGTGTGTTCGAGCCCGCGATCCGGCAGTTTCCTAATCAATGGTTTCACTTTGTGCCGGTGTGGTCAGCGGGCTCGGACCGGGGAACCGGAGGGGGATCCGCATCATGAAGTGGATGGCGTTTGCGATGGGGATGTTGCTGGTCGGATCAGGGGCCGGCAGGTGTGGTGCTGCGGAGGCGCACGAGGCGGTGGTGGGTTCGTGGCTGCGCACGGCCACCAACCTGGTGACGTGGCAGGCGGCGTTCACCCAGACCCGACACCTGGCCGCACTCAAGAACCCGTTGGTGTCCACCGGCCAGGTCTGGTTTGCCGCGCCGGATTCCTTCCGATGGGAACTGGGTGGGGCAGGTCAATCGATTGCGATGCGTTCGGGAACGGAGTTGATGGTGTTGTCGCCGCGTTTCAAGCGGGCGGAACGGTATCGGTTGGAGCCTGGGGCACCGGGACCGATGCAGGATGCGTTGGCGTTGCTCGACATGGGTTTTCCGCGGAGCCAGGGCGATTTCGCGCGGCGGTTTGAAGTGGCGGGAGTGGAGACGAATGGGTCGTTGGTGGTCCTTCGGTTGAGGCCGCGGATTCCGGGGGCGCGACGGATGATGCCGGCCATGGCGGTGGAACTGGATCCGGCGGGATGGCTGTTGCGGGGGACGGAGCTGACCTTTGCGGACGGATCCCGGATGCGGAACGTGTTCACGTCGGTGATCACCAACGGCCCAGTGTCGGCCGAATTGTTCCGGACCAATCTGGATTCCGGATGGAAGGTGGGTGAGACGCGATGAGCAGTCTGGAGTCGGCGGGATCCGAGGGGATGGATGGGGCGTTGAAGGCGTTGCCGCATGGGCCGGAATTCCGGTTTGTGGACCGGTTGATCACGCTGGATCCGGGACGGTCGGGCACAGGGGTTTATCGGGTGCCTGAAGCGGCGGAATTCCTGCGTGGCCATTTCCCGGGTGAACCGATGTTGCCGGGGGTGATCCTCGTGGAAGCGCTGGCGCAATTGGGCGGGGTGGTGGCGCAGTCGGATCGGGGGATTGCACCTCTGGAGCAGCTTCGGCTGACGGGAATCCGGGCGGCGAAGATCCTGGGGACGGCATGCCCGGGTGAAGAGGTCAGGTTGATGGTGGAGGTGGTGGGACGATTGGGCGGACTGGTCCAGGTGCGGGGAACGGGTTGGGTGGAGGAACGGATGATCCTGCAGTGCGAAGTGACGTTGTCAGGACGGGTGCCGGGAGTGGGGTAGGGAGGATGGGTGTTGAAGTGTCTGGCATTTTTGAAGTCGGGTTCAATTTTGCCAAACATTTGCCACCCAACGTGTTGTGGTTGGAAGGTCGTCGTCTCGCCTGATAAGGCATGGGAGCGGATCAGCCGCAGATGACGCAGATTACCCAGATGAAGTGGCAGTTGAGTGGAGTAGAGAATTGGGCTTCAACTCCCTTTTCCAGGCCGAATCTCACCACAGAGAACACAGAGAACACAGAGGGGGCAGGGATGGGACTCGGGTCGGGATCTCCATCCGTTTTCGGCTCTGTGATCTCTGTGAACCCGGCGGTGAATCGGAATCCGGACCGGTGCCGCTACGAAAGGGGGACCGGCCGAATCACTTCTCGCCGCTCAACAGAATGCGCCAGGCGTTGCGGGAGCGTTTGCCGCGATCATCGGCCTTGAGATCATTGCGAAGCCACCAATGGCGGGGGATCTGCCAGGCGGGGAGTTGGCGGGTCAGATGGGCGCGCAATTCCGATTCAGGAACGGGTTCCTTCAAGGCGTAGATCATTCCGACGGCTTCACCGCGTCCACCCGGTTCAACAATGGCAAGGGCGAGGCAGTCGCGCACCGCAGGATGGGTGGCAAGCGCGGCTTCGATGAAGTCGGGCGAGACCTTGCGACCAGCGACATTGATGATGTCGGAGGCACGACCGGTGATGTGGATGGAACCGTCGGGAAGGATTCGGGCGAGATCGGCCGATGCGTAGGAACCCCGGGCCAGGCGCGGATCGGCGTCGGGCCAGTAGCCGGTGGCGACGGCTGGGCTGTGGATGACGAGGCAGCCGTCGGATGCGGTGGACACGGAGACTCCGTGGAGGGCGGAACCGACGCAGGCAGGATCAGTGCGTGGGGTGGAGGAGGAGTCGAAGGCGATGCCGCCGCATTCGGAGGCGCCGAGGAAGTTGTGGATCTTGAGGTGATGCCGGTCGAAGGCGTGTTGTTCGAGGGGAAGGGGAAGGGGCGCTCCGGCAGAAATGGCGAGGCGGAGGTTCTTGGGGATGGCGTCGGCATCGATCCAGGTGCGCCAGAGGGCGGGGACGGCGGGAAGGGTGAAGGCGGGGAGTGAACGGACGGCGGCCAGAAGGGCGGCGGGCAGCGGGGAGGGTGCGAGGACGAGGGGGATGCCGTGGAGGAGCAGGGGTGTGACGAGGTTGGAGAACCCATACGAATGGGCGAGGGAGATGACTCCGAGATTGGGTTGCTCCGGATGGAGTTTCATGGTGTCGACGATGTGCCGGGCATCGGCGGCGAGTTGTTCCGGGGTGAAGGCGATGAGGCGTGGGGAACCGGTGGTGCCGGAGGTGAGTTTGAGGTGGGCGATGTCAGGAGGCGGGGCGGGGAAGGCGGGGGGGGATTGGCCAGGTTCGAGCGGACAGATGGGTGTGTGGGCTTTCCAGGCGCGGAGGACTTCGAGGAGGAAGGAGATTCCGTGGCCGCTGGGGAAGCTGATCGGGGAAGTTGCGGGCGAGGCGTCGGCGGCGGCGGACAGTTGGGCGAATGTCCACGATTCACCCGAGCCCGCCAGATGGACGGCGGGGGTGTTGGGGTAACGGGAGACGACATCGCGCCAGAAAGCGTCCAGCATTGCGGGGCGTGTTTGGCCATCGATAGCGTGAAGGGGCAAGATTAATGAATGAACCGGGACAAGGGATTGGGTCGGGACTTGGAGTCGGATTTGCCCGGGAGTGGGCACGGAGGCTGGGGAACCGTTTCTGGCTGGGGTTGCTGGTGCTGGGCGGAGTATTGATCAGTGGATGTGCAGGGCGCGGTCCGGCAGGGAATCGCGCGATGCTTTTTCCCGGCGATACCCTGTCGATCACCAATGAGACCGTGTGGTCGTATGGGGTG
>CAZDYB010000361.1:0-5114 GCA_964509045.1 uncultured Akkermansia sp. | reverse complement strand
TGGGCCCGGTTGCAGGGGGAGGGGAAGCTGAATGCCGTTCAGTCGGCTGGATTTGGTCCGAAGGCGGCCGAGGAACTGTTCGATTGCGAGTCGGATCCCGACAACGTGCGGAATCTCGCGGGGAAGGAGGGAAACCAGGCGGTGCTGGAGCGGATGCGGATGGAATTGCGGTTGCATCTGCTGCGGACCCGCGACACGGGATTCCTGCCGGAGCCGATGTTGCGGGTGATGTCGGGAGCGCATTCGCCGTTGGAGGCGCTGCGGGCGGCGGACGCCTATCCACTGGAGCGGATCCTGCCGATTCTGGACCGGTTGCAGACGCGACACGACGTGACGGTGGAAGAGTGGCGCGGATGGATTTCGGATCGGCATCCGGCGATCCGGTATTGGGCGGCGTTGAATGCGGAACGAGTGCCTGGGGCGAGTGTATCGGATCTGGAATCGGTGCTGTCAGGGGAGACGGACTCGGTCCGGTTGGCCGCGGGATGGGCGTGCATCCGTATGGGGCAAACCAAGGTGGGTTGGCCGGTTCTGGAGGCGGGGTTGGGTGCGGAGTTGTCTGCGGAACTACGCCTGGAGGCGTTGAACCACCTGACGATGTTGGTGCCGTTGCCGGTGCGGATGCGTCCGGTGATCGAAGGGGTGGCGTCGGGACAGGTGAAGGAGGGAGAGAACTACCCGGCCCGGGCGGCTGAACACCTGCTGGCGCGTGAATGGCTGAAAGGGCCGTGACGGGCCGCGCGGGTCAATGGGAGGATGCGGACGGAGCGGCGAGCTCCGTTCGCCGTCCCATCGAGACGGCGGGCAACCCTCGCCGCTCCAACCCCTCGTACTCGGGTTCGCCAGCCACTTCGGGATGCACTGGAATCGACATCAACCCGGAAGATCGGATTGCCATTTGTGTTCCGATGAGGTTAAAAGGTCGCGTCTCCACTTTGTATCTGGGCGCAAGTCCGTGTCAGGGAGTTCCCTGCCAAAAAATGGCATGGGAATGCTGGTCCTGTTGGGGTCTTGCGTCCGGTCAATGGGAGAAAGCGCACTGACCTATGCATAAACTGAATCAAACTCCTCCCAGCCGAGTTGGCTTGGTGAGGCGAAGGGCCCGCCAATGTGGCGGCCTCGCGCTCGCCGGACTGACTGCGGCATTCATGTCCGGCCCGGCATTTGCCACTCCCACCGGCTACAGCATCGGCCTCAACTTTGGGTCGGATGAACCGAACGCGACCGGCGCCGGCAGCGTTGCGGCGACGGACGTGGCCGGTGTTGGGTCTGTGGCCCAACGCAACTGGAACAACCTGACTGGAGCCAGCGGCTCCAATCTGGAGGCGATCATTGCCGACAACAGCAACGTGGCGGCACCGGACGCGGCGATCACCGTGGAATGGAGCAGCGCCGGTTCATGGGCCTCCACGGGTCGCGGTGAGGAAAACAATGCCTTCACCGGGCCGGATCGGGCCCTGATGACCGGTTATCTGGACACGGGCAATGCGACGACCTCGGAGGTCATCATCAATGGTCTGCCGGCGCAGATCACCGGCTCCAGCTATGACGTCTATGTGTATACCCTGGGCGGCGTGGCCGCCCGTGGCGGTGCCTTTGCGGTGTTGAATCCGGCTGACGACACCGTGTTGCGGGATTACCTGCTGGTGGAGAGTCCGGCCAATCCGTCCACCTATGTGGAGGATACCGGTGCGGACCGGGCGCAGGCGGGGACCTATGTGGTGTTCAAGGGACTGGTTGCCCCGAGCATCAAGATCGTGGGCACGACGGCGGATGGCCGGGGCTTCAGCACAACGCCACGGGCACCGATCAATGCGATCCAGTTGGTGGCGGCCTCGGAGATCCGCCCGGTGCTGGGAGCGGTGAGCTCGAATCCGCAGGGATTCACGGTGCGGGTGGACGACGTTGCGACCACGGTGGTGACCGGGGTGACGGCGGTATTGAACGGGCAGGGGATTCCCCTGACCTCGGTGAAGGACGGGGCTACGACGACGGTGACGTACGACCTGTTTGGGACCAAGGGACAGTTCTTCCCGAGCGGGTCGACCAATGAGTTGACGTTGGTGATCACCGATTCCGGTGGTCGCAACTATACGGAGAACCGGACGTTCGTGGTGGCGCCGTATGTGACGGTGAATCCGGCGAACGCGGTGACCGGGGTCAACACGGCCCAGCGCGGCTTCAACATCCGCATGCATCAGGTCGAGACGGGACAACCGAACACCATCCTGCGGGCGGAGAACCAACTTCGGGGCAATCTGGGAGCGAATGTGGCGTCCGAAACCGACATCGTTGTGGAGGGCGTCATCAACTTCAACCAGGATGCGCCGGCCAATGCGGGCTTCTTCAACTTCGACAACGGGTTCGAGGATCAGCCCATCCCGGGAATCCCGGGCACGACGGTGTCGACCGACAACATTGCCGCGGAGATCATCACGATCCTCGAGTTCGATCAGCCGGGTGCCTATACGCTGATCTTCAATTCGGATGACGGGTTCCGCACCTCGCTGAGCCTCAATCCGCGTGAACAGCTGAACAACCAGGTGATTTCCCAGTTCGACGGCGGACGCGGGGCGACTGATTCCGCAATGACGGTGGTGGTTCCGACGGCGGGTTTCTATCCGGTGCGCTCGGTGTGGTTCGAGGGTGGCGGTGGCGCCAACCTCGAGTGGGCTGTCCAACGCGTGGGCCGGGCCCGGGCGTTGATCAATGACGATTCCGCCGACTCCATCCGCGCCTATCGTTCCTCCTCGGCGGTGACTCCGGCCGGTGTGGTTTACGTGAGCCCGGGTCGCGATACTGCGAACCCCTATCTGGCGGATGAATCGGTGGTGGTGGACATCGCCAACCCCAGCAACGGAACGGTGACGGCGGGTTCGATCGTGCTGAAGTTGAATGACGCGGTGGTGACGCCCCAGGTGACCTCGAGTGGATCGATCACCACGCTGCGTTACACCCCGCCGACGGCATTGCCTTCCGGTTCCACGGCGAAGGTTGAAGTGGCCTTCACCGACTCGACCGGTGGCAACTATAGCGGCAGCTATACCTATACCGTGGCGACATACAGTGCGCTTCCGCTGAGCATGCGCATGCCGGACAGCGCGGTGAACAAGTCCCTGGCGGGTTTCCTCTTCAAGACCCTTCAGAGCGATCAGGGCCTGGAGAACCGGGTGCGTCGTGCGGACCTGCATACCCGCGGTTTGCTGGGCCTGCCCAACATTGCCGAGTTGTTCGGCGTGGCTGCGAACGGCTACTTCCAGATTCCGGGCGTGATCAACTTTGATCAGGGTCCGGGCAACGCCGGCGCCTTCAACGGCAACAACGGTTTCCCGGAGGATCCGATCCCGGGCATTCCGGGAACGTTGGGTGGCACCGACAACATCTCGGCGGAGATCCTGACCGTGATCGAGTTCCCGACGCCGGGCCTCTACACCTTCAGCTTCAACTCGGACGACGGCTTTGCCACGTGGTTTGGTCATCCGAATGACAACGCCCGTATCCTTGCGGGACAGTTCGATGGCGGTCGCGGTGCATCGGACACCTTCTACAGCGTGCTCGTTCCGCAGGCCGGTCTGTATCCGGTGCGCACGGTGTGGTTTGAAGGGGGCGGCGGCGCGAACCTCGAATGGTACACCCGCAAGAACGGGGTCAACACCCTGGTGAACGACACCGCCAATGGCGGCGTGAAGACCTACCAATATCCGCTGGGTGTCGGTCCGGCCTGGGTGAAAAGCCTTGTGCCGTCCCAGGGCGCCAACCGGGTTGACCCGACCGCGCCCATCCATGCGGTGATCGCTGACGGTACCGGCAGTGTGGATGTGGGATCGGTTTCGTTGAAGGTGAACGACGTGGTGGTTCCTGCGATGATCACCAAGAGCGGATCGGAGATCACGGTTCACTACGTGCCGTCCCTCGCTCCTGACTCGGCCAACTCGGTTGAGCTCGCCTTTGCCGACCGTGTGGTTCGCCGCACGTTCAACACGGGTACCCTGACCGGTGTGGCGTTCTTCATCGAGGCGGAGGACTTCAACTTCAACGGTGGCCAGTCGGATTCGGCGGCCAGCGACATGAGCACCTATCGTGGCGGCGCCTACGCGGGCCGTGCAGCCGTGCCCGAGGTGGATTACAGCCGGCCGCCGGAAGGCTCCTCGCCGTGGTACCGGATCGACGAGGACCCGAACGTCCCGATGGACGTCAACAATGCCGAGGGTTGGGGCCGCGGCATCACCGATCTCCAGATCAACTTCAAGCTGGGCTGGATCGGTGCCGGGCAGTGGTACAACTACACCCGGAACATCCCGACCGGTAAGTACAACGTCTACGCCGGTCTGTCGCACGGCGAGGGCAATCCGGGTCAGCTTTCGGGCACCTTGCAGAAGGTGACCGCGGGCGTGACCACGGCGGAGCAGACGCTGGAGGAACTCGGCACGTTTACCGGTCAGGGTACCGGTGGCTGGGGGGTGAACCGCCTCGTGCCCCTTCAGGATGCCGAGGGCCAGAACGTGGCGCTGGAACTGGGTGGCACCACCACCCTCCGGTATTCCACGGCCAGCGGTGACTTCGACTTCCTGCTGTTGGTCAATGTGCCGACCGCGGTTCCGGAGTTCACCGGGATCGTCTTGAACCCTGATGGAACGATCACCATCCAGTGGACAGGTGGCGGTACCTTGCAAGCGGGGCCCAGCATCTCGGGTCCATGGACGGACGTTACGGGTGCGACCAGCCCGTACACGCTTACCCCGGATCCAGCCGTGGGTCAGTTGTACGGGCGGATCCGCCAGTAAAGGCGCGGTCAGCCAAGGGGGTTCAAGTCAACGGGGCCGGGCGAAAGCCCGGCCCTTTTTGTTTCCCAGGTTCATTCGGTGGCCGAGGAAGGACGGGGAAATTTTGGACCACGAAATACACGATAGGACACGAAAGCGGGGAAGCTCGAGGAGGTGCCTGTGGACGCCGACGTGAGGAGGCTGTGTCGGGGGGACGGGACGGGGGCAATGGAGTCTCCTGACGTCGCCTGCCACTGGGTGGGGTTGGTCTGCCCCGAAGGGGCCAAATGCGACAGCTCAGAGCCCGTCTGAAAACTCCGAGGGGTGCTGCGACGAGAGATTTGGCTGAAA
>CAZDYB010000360.1:0-5114 GCA_964509045.1 uncultured Akkermansia sp. | reverse complement strand
CAGGGTCAGTATCCGGCGTGGCAACTTGAAATCAGCAAGCTCGCGTCGGAGGAAATCCAGGAGGGCTGCCTCCTCGAGGCTGTGACCGTCATCCAGGCTTACAAAAGCCACCGGACGTTCCCCGCGTTTCTCGCAGGGCTCACCCACCACCGCCGCCTCCCGCACTCCCGGAAACCGATACAGAACCTCCTCGATCTCCCGCGGGTACACATTGATGCCATTGGGCTTCAGCATGTCCTTCTTCCGATCGGTGATGACGAAGTATCCGTCCGGCCTCCGATGCCCGATGTCCCCGGTCCGAAGCCATCCGCCAACCAATGTTTCGGAGGTCTTCTCAGGCGAATTCCAATAGCCGGCCATCACGTTGCCGCCCCGCACACAGATCTCGCCATCCACCCCGTCCCCAAGAAACACCCCGCTGTCGTCCTGCACCGACACTTCCACCCCCGGGATCGGCAATCCGATGCTTCCGGCCACCCACGGTCCCTGAACCGGATTCACGGTCACGACCGGACTGGCCTCCGAAAGGCCGTAACCCTCGATCAACGGGGTGTTGGGATGCCGCTGATTGAACGCGCGCAGGATCTCCATGGGCAACGGCCCGGCCCCACTCACGCACAGGCGCAAGGGCAGTTCCATTCCCGCCGGAAGGTTCGCCAGGGTCCGGAACAACGCCGCCATCGCCGGCAAAACCGTTCCGCGTCGCTGCAACATCTCCTGCAACGCCTGTTTCGGTGCCTGCAACGACTGGATCAACACGATGGATCCCCCGACGAACAGCGGCAGCAGGATGCACACCGTCAGCATGAAGCTGTGGAACATCGGCAGCATCAGGACGAACCGATCCAACTCCACCACCGCCAGGACCTGCCGACACGACTCCACGTTGTGCAGCAGGTTGCCGTGCGTGAGCATCGCTCCCTTCGGTTTCCCAGTCGTCCCGCTGGTGTAGATCAACACCGCCAACTGATCCGGTTTCCGCCCCGATGCCGGCAACTCCAGGCCCGACTCGATCTCATCGGGCATTTCCTCCACCTGAACCACCTCCAACCCCGGACATGCCGTCCGCAGGGCCGTCACCGACTCCCGCATCCCGTCCTCGGTGATCAGGACCCGGATCCCGGCATCCTCCACCATGTAGGCAACTTCAGCCGGCTTGAGGAAATTGTTGATCGGTACGGCCACACCCCCGGCCGACAGGATCCCGAACAGCGCCGCGATGAATTCAGGCCGGTTCCGCAACCAGATCCCAACCCGCTCGCCTGGTTGCACCCGGCCCATCCCGGTCAACCGCCCCGCCATCCACGCCGATTGCAGGTACAAATGCCGATAATCCAGCTCGTGTTCAGCCCAGTAAACCGCCGTTCGCGTGGCATTCAACCGCGCAGACACGATCCATGCGTCCGATAGATTCTCTGCATTCATGGGAATGCCCCAACCTAGCCATGCCCCCATGCAGTCGCCAAGTCCCGCAAAGCACACCAGCACCCATGCGGATGCCTCCTGTAGCGACCTCCTGCGTGGACGCCGGGAAACCCTGTCGCCGTCCAACTTCATCCCGGCGGGCAAACCTCGCCGCTCCAAGCCACTTCGCGTGAACCCCTCCCGTCGATGCGGCGACAACCGCCCCTCCTACTCCAGGAAGAACTCCACCGTCGTCACCACCCGCACGAGCTTCTGCTCCGGCGATGCCGCATCCCGATCATGGATCTCCAAGGCTCCCTGGCTCGCCTTCCGGATCCGGCCCACTCGCGAACCAGAATCCTGCGCGAACTTCTCCGCCGCCGCCCGCGCCCCAGCCGTCGCTTCCTGGATCATCGACGGCTTGATCTCGTTCACTCCCTCGAACACGAACTGCGGCCGGTCGCCATACTCCGATCCCGCCAGCGAAATCCCCCGGGCCAACAACCCGTCCACCCGCTGGATCGCCCCCTTCACCACATCGACCTTGGGACTCCGCACCACCAGCGTGACCACCGCCTTGTACCTCGGCAGATCCATCCGTTCCTTCCGGTTGTACTCATCCGCCCGATCCGAAACGGTCGGGATCCCCGAACTGATCTCTTCCACCGAGATCTGTTGCTCCCGCAGGAACGTTTCCACCACCGCCCGATCCCGTTCCATCGCAAGCTTCAATCCCGGCAGATCGTCGGCCGTCACCGAAAACCGCAATGGCCACAGGGCCAACGTCGATTTCACCTCGCGCTCCGACAACCCGCGCACCGTCAGGTAACGGTCGAACTCACGGCCCATCCGCACCGCACGACCCATCTGGAACCCAAAAAGACCCAATCCCGCCGCAAGCAGGATTCCCAGGACCGCAAACGAACGGGTGGATGCCATGAACTACCTTCACGCCCGTCCTTTCCCCCATGCAAGGGTTCAGTACAGTCCGCTCGCGATGCGCGGTCGTCTCCATCCCTTTCTCCTGTGGTTCAGGTGCGTTCTCCTGCTCACCCTGCCCGGCGTTTTCCTCCCGCCCCTCACCGCCGCTCCCCCCGCAGACATCGCAACCCCCGCCCGCTCCGTGGTCCATGTCGTCGAGGATCCCCAGGCCACCCGCGCCTTCGATCCTGATCCCGCCGTGGTCCGCCGGATGGTCGACGCCGGTCTCCAGGCCCTCGCCAACACCAATTCCAGCGCCGCTGCCTGGCGTCTCTTCATCCGCCCCACCGATGTCGTCGGGTTCCGCGTCATCTCCTCTCCCGGTGCCATCACCGGCACCCGGCCCGCCGTCGTCGCCGCCCTCGCCGAATCCCTCATCGCCGCCGGACATCCCCCACGCCAGATCGTCGTCTGGGACAAGCGCGCCTCCGACCTCATCCTCGCCGGTTACCCGCGTCTCGCCGATCAACTGGGCATCCGCTGGAGCGCCACCGAGGAAGCCGGTTGGGACGAGGAAAAGTTCTACGACAACGCCACCGTCGGACGACTGCTCATCGGCGACTTTGAATTTCCCCGCCGCGACAAACCCGGTGCCGGTCGCAAATCCTTCGTCAGCCGACTCCTCACCCGCGACGTGACCAAGATCGTGCTCGTCACCCCGTTGCTGAACCACAATCTCCTCGGTGTCCACGGCCAGATCGCCGGCCTTTCGTTGGGCGCCGTCGACAACACCATGCGATTCGAGCAGGAAGCCGGTCGCCTCGCCGAGGCCGTCCCCGAGATCTGTGCCCTCGACGACCTGTTCCCCCACCTGGCCTTCGGCGTCACCGACGCCCTCATCTGCCAGTATCGTGGCGAGGAACGCACCCTCCTCCACTACGCCGTCACCCTGAATCAACTCCGTTTCAGCACCGATCCCGTCGCCCTCGACTTCCTCTCGCTCGAAGAGATCGAGAAGGCCCGGAAAGCCAATCCAGCCGAGGGCGAAAAACCCTTCGCCACCGAGGTCTACAACAACGCTTCCCTCCTCGAAATGGGCGCCGCGGAAAAGGCCCGCATCGAAGTCCGTCCCATTCAGTCGCGCCCATGAACTCCCCCACGGCCATCCGCTTCCTGACCCTCGGCGTCGCCCTGCTGTGCCTTCCATCCCCGACGCCCGCCGCTGATCCCGCTTCACCCACCTCCCCCGCTCCAACCCGTCTCTGGATCCTGGATGCGCGACAGTTCTCCCACGCCCAACAAGCCCTCGTCGCCTCCGCCCAAGGCCTCCTCAACCAGGCTTCCCCCCAGGTCTGGATCCGCTCCGGCGGACTCCATTCCCGGGTCCTCGACCAGGTCCGTTCCCGGTTCGACATCGTCGAACTGGATTCACCCTGGACCCTGATCGCCTCCAATCGCACCGCCTTCGCCGGGTTCCTCACCTGTTCCCTCACCAACCATACCTTCAACCTCGCCACCAGCCTCGCCGGACCACGTCAGGCCCTGGTCATCGATGCTTCCCTCCGCCAGACCGCCCTCGACGCCGGTCTCCAGGAACTCGCCGATCTCCGTTCAACCCCCGCGGCCGATGCCTTCTCCCGGTTTGGATCCAACGCCGCCCGCAGCCTCCTGATCCATCAACCGATCTCAAAACCCCTCCATCTCCGCGACCTCGCCGTCGCACGCCATGCCTGGGTCGACTTCGAATCGGGCACCCCATTGCCCACCCTCGTCGCCGCCCTCGGCCCACACACCGAAGTCCTCGGCTGGGGCTCGGACGAACACCGCTTCATCCAGGGCGTCAGTGCCGGTGGCGGATGGGCCATTCCCGCCGACTGGGCCCTCAACCTCTCCGCACATCGTTGGCTCAAGGACCCGTCCACACCCGCAGGTACCGTTCCACCTCCGCCTCCCACCCCACTCCAACCCGGTGAACGCGCCGTCGCCTTCGTCATCTCCGACGGCGACAATGTGCAGTGGCTGCTCGGCGGGTTCACCGATTCGTCCGGATTCTGGTCCAGTCCACGGCGCGGTTCCTTTCCCGTTTCCTGGGAAATCGCTCCCCGTCTCCGTGAACTCGCCCCGGCCGCCGACGCCTGGTTGAGGCGCACCGCCACACCCCTCGACGATCTCGTCGGCGGCCCCAGCGGAGGCGGATACCATTTCCCACACCATTCGCCGGATCGCCCCGGCCTCAGTCGACGGTCGGCCGAAACCCTGGCCCACGCAGGCCTGCGGGTGACATCGGTGTTGGATTCCAACGGCTCACCCGCCGATCTGGACACCCTGCTCGCCGATCCCCGCATCGACGGTGTCCTCTACAAGGATTACGCCCCATACAATCGCCGCCGCGGCAGCCTCACCTGGGTCCAGGGCAAACCCGTCCTCGCCTACCGTTACCTGCTTTGGGAGGAGAAACGCCGCGACGGATCCCTCCGACCCGACTGGCTCCCCGAAGGCGTTGTCGAAGCCATCGGCCGACAGGCACCCGACGATCCCTTCGCCCTCATCCAGGTCCATGCCTGGTCGTTCAAAAAACAGGGCGGCCCCATGGAAGCCATCCATCAGACCCTCCAATTGCTCCCGCCCAATACCCGGGTCGTATCCGCCACCGACCTGCTCCGTCTCCTCCCCCGACCCTGATTCCAACCAAGGGAGTTTGATCCGCAGAAGATGGGAACAAGGGAAAACACAACCCCCTCTGCGAAATCGGCGAAATCTGCGGCCCAGTCCCCTCCCCTCATCCGTGG
>CAZDYB010000359.1:0-5116 GCA_964509045.1 uncultured Akkermansia sp. | reverse complement strand
TCGGACGTCTCCTGCGTGTCCGGATGACTGCGAGCGATCCCGGACGCCTGGTGGTTCCGCCCGAGATCGTCTTCGCCCCGGGCCAGTCCAACGTCAGCTTTTACGCCGGTCCAGTGGATGACCGGATCAACAACGGACCCGCCGAAGTCCTGGTGACAGCCTCGGTGAGGGCGTCGGAGCCAGGGGAAGTGTTGGCCACGTCGGCGCCGGTGACGGTCCGGATCGAGGACAATGACGGTCCGTCGTTGCGGTTGTCATTGGGTACGACGGTGTCGCGCGAAGGACGCTCACCCGCATTCACCGCAGTCGTGTTGCGCAATTCACCGGCGAACCAACCGCTCACCGTCCAGTTGACCGTATCGGATCCCACCGAAGCCTCCGTGCCGGAATCCGTGGTGATCGCGGCCGGGCAAACCTCCGCCACCTTCCCGGTGACCACGCTGGACGACGGGCAGATCGATGGAAACCAGCCGGTGACCCTGTCGGCCACCGCGATCCAGCATGCGCCGGCCACGGCCCTGTTCACCGTCACCGACGGGGATCTGCCCGACCTGGCATTTGCCCAGGTGACGGTCTCCAATTCGGGAATCACCGGGGGTGAGGGCGTGATCTCGTGGCGATTGATCAACCAGGGATTCGCTCCGGCGCGCGGTCCGTTCACCCAACGGCTCCTTTTCTCCCGCGACAACCTGCTGGATGCCGCGGATGTGTTGATCGAGGAATCGGTGTTCAGCGGGACCTTGCAGCCGGGCGAATCCATTGAACGCAACCTGACCCGGCGCCTGCCGTCGGAGACCGGTGAATGGCGGGTGATCGCGGTGGCCGATTCCTCGGGCGCCGTGGAGGAAGTACTCGAATCCAACAACCTCGCCTTCGCCGGAAACCTCCTGCGCGTCGACCCCGCCTACACCGCCACCGTCTCGACTTCCATCGGTGTCGCGCCGGCCGGCACTCCCATCCCGCTCACCGGTCGGGCACTCAAACCCGACGGCACTCCGGCCACGGCGGAATGGGTGCGCATCCAGGTCCGGGTCCGCGAAACCGAACGTTCCCTCTCCGCCCTGACCGATGCCGAAGGCCGGTTTGAAACCGTGTTCCAACCCGTCGCCGGCGAGTTCGGCCGGTACACCCTGTCGGCCGGTCATCCGGGGGCTCCGACTTCCGCACCCCAGGACCAGTTCGAACTCATCGGGCTCCGACTCGATCCCGTGTACCAGTTCACCCGGGTGGTTCCGGGCCGCACCAATCTGCTTCGGGTTCAATTGACCAATCCCAATGCGCGTTCCATGACCGGTCTCCAGTTCGATGCCGGTGCGGTCGACGATCTCGGTGTGGCGGTGGAAGGACCGTTGGAACTGGCTCCGGGCGAATCCGGATCGGCAGTCATCCGGGTATGGTCCCGGGCTGACCGGGATGCGGTGGGCCGGTTCACGGTGCGGATGACGAGCGGCGAAGGCGCAAGGATGGATGCCGTGATCGATTACACGGTGGAACTGCCGCAACCACGCCTGGTCGCACGGCCGACCCGGCTGGATTCCGGAGTGGTCCGCGGAAGTCAGGCGACGGTGGAGTTCGAGGTGATCAACCAGGGCGGCGCGGACTCGGGTCCCCTGGATGTCACCCTGCCGGATCTTCCCTGGATGCGCGTGGCCTCGGCCCTGCCCCTGTCGTCGTTGGCTCCCGGTGAATCCGTCCAGATCACCCTGGCATTGACCCCGGACGAAACGCTGGCCCTGGGATTGCACGAAGGCAGGTTGGCCGTCGGCAACGACACGGGCCGGGTTACGGTTCCCTTCTCCATCCGACATGTGTCGGAGGCCCTGGGCGATGTCCGGGTGCCGGTCCACGATGAGAACACGTACTACGGCAACGGCTCGTTGGTGGCGGGTGCCGCGGTGGTGTTGCGGGATGTCTACGACAACTCGCCTTTCATCTCCGCCACCACCGACACCCATGGAGTCGTCCTCTTCACCGATGTCCCCGAGGGCACCTACAACCTCGAGGTGACCGCCCCGCGCCATGACAACTTCCTCAAGACCATCCAGGTCGGGCCCGGTCGCGTGAACGAGACCGTCGCGTTCCTCCGCACCCAGTTGGTCCGATACAACTGGCGGGTCGAAGAAGTCGATTTCCAGGAACGCGCCCGCATCCAGCTCGACACGATCTTCGAAACCACCGTCCCCGTGCCGGTCGTGACGATCGAACCGTCGGTCATCGATCTCACCGGCATCACCACCGACACCCACACCGTCGAGCTCAAGGTGTCCAACCAGGGATTGATCGCCGTCCAGGACGTCGATCTCCGGTTCGAGGACGGCTCCACCTGGCGCGTCAATCCGCTCGCCACCGATCTCGGCGCCATCCCACCCAAGGGTTCCATCAGCGTTCCCGTCACCTTCACCCGGATCTCCGATTCCCTCGCGGCACCCGGTCGCAACGCCGCCCTGGCCGCCGACCCCAACGACGCCGGATGCAGCCCGCCCTCGGTGGGGGTCGGATGGGAACTGCTCTGTGGACCATTCGGAGTGGCCTATTGGTCGCCGGTCTTCGTGGTCGACCTCGGCCTGTGTCCGCCGCCGCCGCCAAGCGGGCCGGGTCGGTCGGAAGGGCAGCTCTACATTCCCCAATACCCGTATGTGTCCGGCACCGGGAAGAACACCGGGTTCCCCATCAACATCGCATTCGGTCCGCGCGGCTTCACGAGTTTCGGGGGCACCAACGACTGCAGTTGTGACCCTGCAACGTTTGTCCCGAAATGCGTCTCGGCCGAGGCCGGGTACAAGGCCGATGCCAGCGCGGCGGCCCGGTCGGTGCTGAACTCGGTGTTGGGTCCGGTCAAATGGCTGTCGGTCCAGGGATTCGAGGTGAAGTTCGGCGGCGCCGCAAAGCTGTGTACCTGCTGCGAGGAAGTGAATGGGCAGGGTGTCACCGGCTTGAAGGCCGAAGCCGAACTCGGCGGCACCATCGAGGTCAAACTGTTCGCCGGTCCCCAGTTCCAGGTCGATGTTCCCGAGGTCAGTTTCCCCGGTCTCACCCAAGCCAAGGCCGAGATGTTTCTCGGGGCCGGGGTCGAACTCACCGGGACCGGTTCCGTCAAGATCCAGGCTTCCACCGAATGCTTCCTCGCCAAGCCCAAGGTCTACGTCGATGCCCGGATCCGGATCGGCACACCCATCGGTCTCAAGGGAACCGGCAAGATCACCGGAACCCTCGCCGACGGCACCGCGGTCGAACTCTCGGCCGAGGCGTTCGGCGGTGTCGATCTCGGCGCCTACGCCTACTTCAGCGGTTACCTCGTCGGCGGTGACGGTTCGGAACCCACCCGCGACGGATGCATCGAACCGATCGTGCTCCGCGCCGAGTTGAAGGTGGGTGCCGGGTCCGGTCCGAATTCAATCGGCGGCGGCACCTCCATCACCCAGGAACAGTCGAAGAAGATCTGCCTCATCGAGGCCACTCCCGACAGCCTGCCCCGCTTCACTCCGCTCACCGAGGCCGAAGCCATCAGCCGCATGCTCGGATTCAGCTCTCCCGCCGAACTGGCCGTCGGTGTCACCCATCAACCCGATGCCGCCGATTCCCTCGCCGCACAACCGACGCCGCGCGAACTCTCCGACACCCTCGTGCGTCATCTCGGCCTGCCCACCCGCATCGCCGCTTCCACCGCCCCGGTCCCGGTGTTCAGCCAGACTTACACCCCGGCTCCCGTCGCCGATGCCGCCGCCCTACAGGCCGCCGATGCCGCCCGCCAGGGTCGCCATGCCCGGCCCGCCGCCGCCACCGATGGCGTCTGTGCACAGGTCAAACTCGTCATCGAACAACAGGCCGTCGTCACCCGCAAAGGCATCGGTGCCACCCTCGAGATCATCAACGAATCCACCGACACACCCCTCGAAGACATCGGCGTCGCCATCCAGATCCACGATCGGTTCGGCAATCCCGCCAATGACCGTTTCATCATCCTGCCCCCCGAACTCACCCGGCTCCAACCCATGGGCCAACCCCCCACCAACCAGCTCATCCTCGGCGGGCTCGCCCTGTCCCTGCCCGCCGATTCCTCCGGGTCCGCCCGATGGCTCATCGTTCCCAGGGACTCCGCCGCCCCGGATGAACCCGTCGATTACTTCGTCGGCGGTCATCTCGCCTATCGCTCCGGTGACATCACCCGGACCGCTGAACTCATCCCGGGTACCGTCACCGTCCATCCCAATGCCCGGCTCTTCCTCAAGTATTTCCACCAACGCGATGTCTTCGCCGACGACCCGTTCACGGACGTGATTGAACCCTCCGAACCCTTTGTCCTCGGTGTCATGGTCGAGAACCGCGGACGCGGAATCGCCCGCAACTTCTCCATCACCTCCGCCCAACCCCGCATCGTCGACAACGCCAAGGGTCTCCTGGTCCACTTCGACATCCTCGCCGCCCACGTCGCCGGACGCCCCGTCAGTCCCTCGCTCACCGTCGGTTTCGGTGACATCGGGCCCGGCGCCATCTCCATCGGGCGTTGGCTCCTCCAGTCCTCCATCCAGGGTCTCTTCCTCGACTACTCCGCCACCCTCGAACACGAGGACCGGTTCGGTGAACGCGGCGCTTCCATCTTCGAAGGCGTCGAAATCCATGAACTCATCCGGCAGGTCGATGCCGACCGTTCCTTCGCGGATGGCCAACCCGATTTCCTCGTCAACGATGTCGCGGATCCCGATGACCTTCCCGACACCCTGCATCTCAGCGACGGCTCCTCCCAACCCGTCGCGGTCGTGCGCGAAGCCATCGCAGACAGCACACCCAACGCCGACAATCCCGAAGTCGGGATCACCGCCGTCACACCTCCCGGCTGGGTCTACCTGCGCATCCCCGATCCGGCCCAGGGTCGCTTCGCACTGAAGGAAGTCCGCCGACCGGACGGATCGATCCTCCACGCCCCCACCAACGCCTGGATCACCGACCGCACCTTCATCGGTCAGGGCCGCCGACCGTTGCTGGAACACACCGTGCACCTGCTCGATCACGATTCCCCCGGCCGTTACACGCTGGTCTATGAACGCGACGATTCCCTCCCCGATACCGTCCCTCCCAGCAGCCAGGTTGCCGCGCTGTCCGACACCAGTCCCGCGCT
>CAZDYB010000358.1:0-5123 GCA_964509045.1 uncultured Akkermansia sp. | reverse complement strand
AAACCGACCTGTTCTATCAGGGTGTCCGTCCGGCGATCTCGGTCGGCCTCTCGGTCTCCCGCGTCGGTTCCGCCGCCCAGATCAAGGCGATGAAGCAGGTGGCCGGCAAGATCAAGCTGGACCTCGCCCAGTTCCGTGAGTTGGCGGCGTTCGCCCAGTTTGGTTCGGACCTGGATGCGAAGACGCAGGCAACGCTCGAGCGCGGCAAGCGCATCGTGGAACTCTTCAAGCAGAGCCAGTACAACCCGATGCCGGTGGAGATCCAGTGTTCGATCCTGTGGACGATGCAGAACGGGTTGCTGGATGATGTTCCGGTGGAGAAGGTGAAGGATTTCCAGAACAAGCTCGGCCAGTTCCTTCAGGATCGTAAGGCCGCCGTGCTGGAGAAGATCCGCAACGAGAAGGCGTTCTCCGACGCCCTGGCCGCCGAGCTCAAGGCCGCCGTCATCGAGTTCAAGCAGAGCTACCGCTGACCGGTTGGTTTCCGCGAAATCCTTCCACAACCGCCATGCCCAGTACGCGCGACATCAGACGCCGGATCAAGTCGGTCAAGAACACCGCCCAGATCACCAAGGCGATGCAGATGGTGGCATCGGCCAAGATGCGCAAGGCGCAACAGGCCGCGTTGGCGGGTCGTCCGTATGCGACGTTGATGAACGACGTCCTTGCGGCTGCCACGGCCGGGGCAGGGGAGTTCACGCATCCGTTGATGGAGAAGCGCGATGGCAGGAAGCGCGCGGTCATCCTGATCAGCACCGACAAGGGGTTGTGCGGTGCGCTCAACACGAATTTGCTGCGTGAGGCGATGCGGTTCGACAAGGACACCACGGTCTTTGTCTGTGCGGGTCGCAAGGGTTCGCAATGGGCATCGCGGTTGAAGCGGGATCTGGCGGCCGAGTTCAACTACAAGGACATCCCGGCCTTCAGTGAGGCCCGGGCCATTTCCCGGTTCGCCCAGGAGTTGTTCACCAGCGGCAAGGTGGACGCGGTCGATGTGGTCTTCACGAACTTCGTTTCGACACTGGTGCAGAAGCCCGAGACACGGCAACTGCTGCCGATCGGCAAGATCCAGAAGTTGGATGCTGACCTGAGCGGCGCGGGCAGCACGGAAGAGATCACCGCCAAGGCGGGATCTGAATACCTGTTTGAACCCGGCGCATCGGTGGTGCTCGGCAACCTGCTCCCGCACTACGTCAACTATCAGGTCTTCCAATTCCTCCAGGAATCCAAGGCCTCCGAGCAATCGGCGCGGATGGTGGCGATGAAGAACGCGACCGACAACGCCAAGCAGCTCATCAAGGATCTCACCCTCGAATACAACAAGCTCCGCCAGGCCAACATCACCAAGGAGCTTCTCGAAATCACCAGCGCCGCGATGGCGATGGGCTGAACCTGACAACCCCCTTTCGAAGCAATTTTCATTTAGCGCCCATGAACATCGGCAAAATCGTTCAGATCATCGGTCCCGTCGTGGACGTGGAATTTCCGGGCACCCTGCCCGCCATCTACAACGCCCTGACGATCCAATTCACTCCTCCCGGTGGCAGTGACACCAAGTTGACCCTCGAGGTGCAGCAGCACCTCGGCGGCAACTGGGTTCGGGCCGTCGCCATGAGCACCACCGAAGGCCTGAAGCGCGGCCAGGAAGTGGTCGATGCCGGTGCGCCGATCTCGATGCCGGTGGGCGAGGCTGTCATGGGTCGGGTGTTCAATGTCACCGGCGACGCCGTGGACGAGCAGGGTCCGGTCAAGGCCGACAAGTATTATCCCATCCATCGCAATCCGCCGCCGTTGGTGGATCAGTCCACCAACCCGCAGATCCTGACCACCGGCATCAAGGTCATCGACCTGATCTGCCCGTTCTTCAAGGGCGGCAAGGTCGGTGCATTCGGTGGCGCCGGCGTCGGCAAGACCGTCGTCATCATGGAACTGATCAACAACATCGCGAAGCTGCACGGCGGCATCTCGATGTTCGCAGGCGTCGGTGAGCGGACCCGTGAAGGCAACGATCTCTACAACGAGATGATCGAGGCCAACGTCATCAAGACGAAGAAGGACGCCAAGGGACATCCCGAGATCGGCGAGAATGGAATGCCCATTCTTGAACCCGGTTCCCGGATCGGTCTGGTGTACGGCCAGATGAATGAGCCTCCCGGCGCCCGTCTGCGCGTCGCCCTTTCGGCTCTCGCCGTGACCGAGTATTTCCGAGACGAAAAGAACCAGGACGTGCTGTTGTTCGTCGACAACATCTTCCGCTTCTCGCAGGCCGGGTCTGAAGTGTCCGCGCTCTTGGGCCGCACGCCGTCCGCCGTCGGTTATCAACCGACCCTGGCCGCCGAAATGGGCAACCTGCAGGAGCGCATCACCTCGACCAAGAAGGGTTCCATCACCTCCTTCCAGGCCGTTTATGTTCCGGCAGACGATCTGACCGATCCGGCACCGGCCACCACGTTTGCGCACCTGGATGCGACCATCGTGTTGGAACGGTCCATCGCCGAGTTGGGCATCTTCCCGGCGGTCGATCCACTTGCGTCCAACTCCCGCGCCTTGGCGCCGGAGTTCGTTGGGGAAGAGCATTATGCCGTTGCCCGTGGCGTGCAGAAGGTTCTCCAGCGCTACAAGGATCTTCAGGACATCATCGCGATCCTTGGCATGGACGAGCTTTCGCCCGAGGACAAGACCACCGTGTTCCGGGCGCGCAAGATCCAGAAGTTCCTGAGCCAGCCGTTCACGGTTGCCGAACAGTTCACCGGTCGTCCCGGCAAGCAGGTGCCCGTCGCCGAGACCGTCCGCAGCTTCAAGGAGATCCTGGAAGGCAAGTTCGATGATGTCGCCGAAGCCAACTTCTATATGAAGGGTGGAATCGACGAGATCCGGGAATGATCCTAACTCCTGATCGCGATCTTCGTCCGGAGCCACACGTTGATATGGGTGGGGGCGCCGGGCGGGGTGAAGGACTGGGAACCTGACAACATGGCCACGCTGAAACTCGAAATCGTCACGCCGGAAGCGAAGATCTATTCCGAAGACGTCGACATGGTCACGCTCCCGGGTATCGAGGGCGAGATGGGCATCTTCCCGATGCACATTCCCCTGATGACCCAGGTTGCCGCCGGCGAGATCACGGCCCGCAAGGGTGGCCAGGATCATTTTCTCGCCATCGGCGAAGGGTTTGTCGAGGTGACCGGCACACGGGTGGCCGTGTTGACCGACATGGCCATCAAGGCCGATGACAT
The DNA here is from genome assembly GCA_964509045.1 of uncultured Akkermansia sp. Taxonomy (GTDB): domain Bacteria; phylum Verrucomicrobiota; class Verrucomicrobiia; order Limisphaerales; family UBA9464; genus UBA6176. Next base: position 1,887 of record CAZDYB010000358.1, on the reverse strand, counting down.
CGATGAGGCCCGCGCCGAGGAAGCCCGCAAACGGGCCGAGGCGCGTCTGGCCGAGAAGCTGACGGAGGAAGAGACCGCGACGGTTCAGGCTGCCCTGATGCACTCGTTGACGCAGCTCAACGTGAAGCGTCGGCGTCGGGTTTGATCCCGATCAGGAGGCCAGCAGGCCTTGGAGGGCGTGGATGTTGAGTTCCGCCTTGGGTACGAATGATCCGGGCAGCACGTACTCGGGCAGTTTCGATCCGTCAGCGGATCGTTCGGAACAGTGATCGCAGTCTCCGGACGGACCCAGGCCGTCGAGGGTCGGCACGGCGTCCCACAGATAATTGCCGTCGCTGAGTCCACCCCGGGATTCCGGCGCGAGGGGGAAGGCGAGATCGCGTGCGGCCTTGTCCCAGTATGCGTAGAGGGTGTCGGTGCCCGGGTTGCGTGGCCAGGGACGGCTGCGTGAAAGGAGTTCCACCTCGACCTGGCAGGGGAAGTTGTCGTTGCGGCTGCGGACCGTTCCGGGGCCTGACAAGGCCAGCAGTTGGTGGAGTGCATCGTCCCAGACTTCGGGAGTGAACGCGCGGAACTCGCCCTCGGCCACGGCTTCTTCCGCCACCCGATTGAGGCCGGAGCCGCCTCGGATGGTCCCGATGTTGACGCTGAGATCGCGGGCGGGATCGGCGAGGTTGTGGACGGTTTCGAGGGTGCGGGCGAGTTGGGCGATGGCATTGGCGCCGCGGCCGGGTTGGACGCCGGCATGGGCGCCACGGCCGCGGACGGTGATGCGCCAGGTTCCCCGGCCCTTGCGCGCCACGACGAGTTTCCGGAGCTCGTCCTGTCGGCCTTCAGCCTCAAAGACCAGGGCGGCGCGGGTGCCGGGCGCGAGTCGTTCGCGCACCCGGTCACCGAAATCGGGCGAGAGCATTTCCTCGGAGGAATTGAGGAAGAGTTGCCAGGTGGTGCGGTTGAACAGGGCGGGATCGTGCTGGGCGAGTCCGGCCAGTGTCATCCACATGAGGACGGTGCCGCCCTTGATGTCATGGGTGCCCGGGCCGTAGATCCGATCTCCCTCCGGCAGCCAGCCGAATCGGTTGCGGGCCTCTTCTTCGGGAGAGAAGACGGTGTCGAGGTGGGAGACCATGGCGATGGCGTCGGGGCCGGTGCCGGGTCGGGTGAGGACCAGATGCCGACCGAATTCGGGATGGGTTGAGGCGATGGTTTCCGCGGTGAATCCGAGCGGGGCGAAGACTTCGGCGGTGAGTGAGCCGACGGCGTCGACACCGGCCGGGTTGAGGGTCCAGGAATTGACCTGGACCATTCGCTGGAGATGGTCGAGGGCGTTGGGAAGAATGGACTCCAGCCAGGGACGGAGCGGATCATGCATGTGGGGACAGGATGCGTGGTGGCGACCATGGCGGGCAATGGTGGAGGGATCGGGCAGTTGGCAGGGCAGCGCGTGGGCATGGGGTGTTCGGTCGATTTCAGGGTTCTGACGAGGTCCTGTTGGTTTACGAATCCGGTCAGGGAAGAGGAGGGTGGGGTTGAGATGGCGGGGAAACGGGAGTAGGACCGTGTGATGACGGAACTGGAACGGATGCAGTACGACGCATGGACGAGGCAGTTGGAGCGGATGCGGGCGATGCAGTATGCGTACAACCGGAAGTTCTTTGTCCTGCTGCTGGTGAGCAGCGTGGGTGTGTGGATGGGTTTCCGGGATGGATCGATGGTGAGTCTGCTGGCGATTCCGCTGGGATTGATCACCACGGGAGTCACGGCGTCGTTCTTTCTCCACCAGTGCGATTTTGCGCGCGTGCATGCGCGGGCGTTGGAGGGGCGGAGCAACCGGTTGCTGGGGGGGCGGGTGTTTATCGCGAGCGAGCTGGAGGCGGAATACTTTTA
>CAZDYB010000357.1:1894-5137 GCA_964509045.1 uncultured Akkermansia sp. | reverse complement strand
CATCGTCCGAAGCGCCGTAACCGGCACCAACGCCGCCGCACGCGACCTTTTGGCCGCCCACGCTCCGCCAGGACTCCAACGCGATACCCTCGGCGATTCCATCGATGCCAAACGCCTCCTCGCCCTGCGCGGCGACCCGGTCCGTGGCCGCGAAATCTTCGCCTCCGCGAACGGACCCGGTTGCGCCCGATGTCATCGGATCGAACCCAATGCCATCCTCGCCGGCCCCAGCCTGGCCGGGCTGGGATCACGGATGGATGACCGGGCCATTCTCGATAGCCTCCTGAATCCCTCCGCCCAGGTCGCCCCGGATTTCCAATGGCACGAAGGCGAACGGATCGATGGAACCGCCATCTCGGGATTCGTCACCCAACGCAACGCCGAACGTGTCGGTCTGCGACAACAGGATGGATCGGTCCAGATCCACGAAACCTCGCAGATCCAACGGCTCGCTCCGATCGCGGGCTCCCTCATGCCTGAAGGTCTGCTGGCCTCCCTCACCGCCCGCGAAGCGGCAGATCTCCTCGCCTACCTCCGCAGCCTCCGGGGGCAGTAGCTGACACAGCCCATGAACCGACTCCGGCATCGGGAACTGCTCCTTTCGCTGAAGGCCTCCACCATCGAGGCCTGTTTCAGCGTGCCGATGCTGAACCTGACCATTCCCAGCTTCCCGTTTGTCATCGCCTTCGCGGTGACAGCCCTCGGATGGAACGCGGGTGCCGTGGGCCTGATGGCGGCACTTCCCCACCTGTGCAACCTGGTGCAACCCGTCCTGGCCACCGCCCTGCGACGCCGCATGGCCCTGTACCCCATCATGGTGGTGACCTTCATCTTCACCGCACTCCCCTGGGGCTTCGTCTCCACCCTCCCCTTCCTCCAGATCCCGACCCGCGACCTCGTCTTCATGGCCATCCTCGGTGTCGCCACCCTGTCCAACTCCCTCGGTGCCGTCTCCTGGTCCGCCGCCATCGGTGAACTCGTTCCACCCCACATCAGCTCCCGCTTCTTCAGTCGGCGAAACCTCATCTTCGGCTTCTGGACCCTCGTCACCGTCACCATCGCCAGTCAGGTGGCCGAACGCGGAAACAACTCCCTGTACATCTACGGCTGGATCTTTGCCGCCGCCGGTCTCGCCCGTCTCGCCGGACTCGCCTTCCTCACCCGCATGCATTTCCCGATCTCCGTAATGGTGCGCCAACCGGAACCCCCTTCCTGGAAGGAACTCGCCCAACCCCTGCGCGATTCCAATTACCTGCGCCTCGCCCTGTTCATCGGCATGTGGGGGTTCTTCCTCAACCTCGCCCAACCCTTCTATCCCATGTTCCTCCTCCAGGTCGCCCAACGACCCGTCGGCGACATCGGTTGGCTCACCGCCCTCGCCGGGTTCGGCGGACTCATCACCCTCCCCGGCTGGGGCCGCCTCTGCGACCGGTTCGGCGTCAAACCGGTCCTCTATGTCCTGTCCGTGCTGTGGGCCATCGTCGGATTGTTGTCCTGGTCCTTCGCCGGTCCCCGCTGGTGGTGGCACCTCGCCGTCACCTACCTCGTCACCGGGGGCGCCACCGCCGGATTCCAACTCTGCCAGTTCAGCCTCATGCTCAAGCTCGCCCCCGCCAATCGCACCCCCTACGTCGCCGTCTTCCTCGCCCTCACCAGCGCCCTCACCGCCATCGGTCCCGTCCTCGGCGGTTTCCTCCTCCACATCATCCCCGATCACCTCGGCACCTTCCTCGGCCAACCCATCCGCGATTACCACATCCTGTTCGGCTCTTCCATGCTCGGCTGCCTCCTCACCATCCATCTGCTCTCCGCCGTCCGTGAAGAGGAAGCGCACCCGCCCGAAACCGTCTGGCGCACCATGCAATCCATGCGCGCCTTCAACCCCCTCCTCATCGCCCAGTCCGCCGCCCTCATGATCTTCTCCCCAGGCGGCCTCGTCGCCCTCGGCCGTCAATCCGTCCGCACCTTGCGCCGTCAGGTCCGCCAACTCAGCGATGTCGGCGAAGATCTCGTCGATCAATCCTCCCGCGTCCTGCGCCCCATCAAACCCGACCCTGCCAAACCCGCTCCCCGCAGGAACCCGAAACCATGAGCCCCGCCCCCAGACACCCCGCCCCCTCCCGCCAACTGCTCTCGCGTCCGCCCATCGAACGGATGATGCGCATCCACACCGCCATCGGTTCCAACAAATACCCCAACGCCACCGACCTCGCCGACACCCTCGAGGTCAGCACCAAGACCATCGTCCGCGACATCGAGTTCATGCGCGACCGACTCAACCTCCCGGTCGTCTACGACTCCGCCCGCTTCGGTTACCACTACACCAGCCCCGTCGAATCCTTCCCCACACTCCAGATCACCGAAGGCGAACTCTTCGCCCTGCTCGTCGCCGAGAAAGCCCTCCAGCAATACCGGGGTACCCCCTACGAAAAACCCCTGCTCGACGCCCTCCGCAAACTCGAACGGTCCCTCCCCGACACCATCTCCCTCAACCTCGCCCACTGGGAACAGACCATCTCCTTCCGCACCAGCGCCGAGCCCATGCTCCAACTGGAACTCATCGACCGCCTCGCCCGCGCCGCCGCCAGCCGCCAGGAACTCCGTCTCCTCTACCGCAAACCCAATCGCAAACCCGCCGAACAACGCCTCGTCCATCCCATCCACGTCGCCAACGTCAATGGCGATTGGTACCTCTTCGCCTTCGATCTCCTCCGCAATGACATCCGGACCTTCGTCCCAGCCCGCATCCAGGAGGCCATCCCCACCGGCAATTCCTTCGCCATCACCCAACCCTTCGACCTCTCCCAACTCCTCCGCGACAGCTTCGGCGTCCATTCCAGCTCAGGTCACTTCAAGGTCGTCGTCCAGTTCACTCCCGAAGTCGCCGATTACATCCGGGAGAAACGCTGGCATCCCTCCCAGGAACTCGTCGATCTCCCCAACGGCGGTGTCGAAATCCGTCTACTCCTCGGATCCCTGATCGAAATCCGCCGATGGATCCTCGGCTGGGGTCCCGATGCCCGCGTCCTCGAACCCGCCTCCCTCGCCGAGGACCTCCGCGATTCCGCACGCCGCATCACCCGCCAATACCCCGCGAAATAGTCCGGCCCACTCCAACCCCATCGGATGAGGTGTTCACCCGCCGCCACGAACACCCTTTCGTGTGTTTCGTGAATTTCGTGGTTCAAGGAATGAGGGAGGGTTCGGACCACGAAACACACGAACCACACGAAAACGGAGGGA
>CAZDYB010000357.1:0-1794 GCA_964509045.1 uncultured Akkermansia sp. | reverse complement strand
CTGGATCGTTCCCAGGTTCGCGGGATGATTCACCCCGCGCCCAGCTCCCGTTTCCTTCAACGGATGACGGATGAAGTCGTTCGGTGGGATCTGGTCCGGCGCGTCCGTCTCCACCAGCAACCGATCCGGCGGAACCTGACGGAATGCCATCCGGTGCCGCTCCTTTCCCTCGTGCAGAAAATATCCGGGAAACCCGAAGTACGCCCCCAACCCCGCCAACACCGGGACCAACTCCACCGGCCCGCCATAGCTGTGAAGCAGGAACCCACCTTTCGGAAGCGGCTCGGACCTCAGCACTTCCACCAGACGTCCCCACGCCCGAAGGCAATGCACCGTCACCGCCCGCCCACGTTCAACCGCCGCCCGCCACTGATGCCGGAATGCCCGCTCCTGCTCGTCCATTCCCGTCGGTTCAATCCCCACCAACCCAGGCGCATGCCGCGCGCGGATCGCCATAGGTTGTTCGAGAATCCATCGATCCAACCCGATCTCCCCCACCGCCGCATCCGATTCACGATCCAGCCAGCCTTCAAACTCCCGTTCCCAATCCTCCCCACGCTCGTGCAGGTACCACGGATGCCATCCCAGACTCGGTCGGATCAGATCCGGATGCCGCCGCGCCAGGCCCACCACCGCCGGCCAGTCCTCCGCACAAGCCCCGTTCACCACCATCCTCACCACCCCCGCCGCACGGCACTCCGCAATCAACACTTCCTGCCGTCCCTCAAACCGTTCGTCCTGCAAATGATTGTGCGCGTCAAAATACCGCATCCCTTCCCAGGCTTTCACCAACCCCCGATGCCGTCCATGCCGTTGTCCCCATCCCCTGGAGCGGCGACGTCCGGTCGCCGGACGTGCATGGACGTGGATCGGGCTCCCAACCGGGGGACAGCGTCCGGATGCGCCCGATCCCCCGTTCGGGAAAGCGGTCCCAATTGCTTCAACACCCCCGACGTCCGCACGAACTCCAGCAGCGGTTCCGGATCCACCCGCGCCGATACCAGCACCAACTCGTGCTCCTTCCGCACCACCACACAGGCCGTCAGATCCCCTTCTCCCGTCCAGGCCGCCGGCAGGAAAATCCCGACCCCATGCCCGGAATCCCGGACCAGCACCATCGGATGCCACCCCTCACCCTGCATCTGCTCCGTCACCGCATCCATCCAGCGACGTCCCCCGTCGGCATCGGCATCGGCGTCGGATTGACGACGCCGATGCACGCTCACCGCCACTTCACGGGCAGCCCGGATCACCGGATACAGATCGCGCACCCGCTCTTCCACCGGCGCCAATGCCAGGCCGAAACCCACCAATGAAAACACCCGGCCACCCACCGCCACATCCACCTCCTCTTGCCACGTCCCGGGCTCGGCCCTCGCCGTGATCCGGCGAAGGCGATCCACGGTTGCCGTCGGTGATGGACCGCTCGGAGTCTCCCGACTGCACGCACCCAACAACGCACACAGCAGGAACAATGGAAGGTAAGCCCGGGTTCTCATCGAGGTTCAGGTTCGTAGTCCTACTTCACCGTTTCCCCACCCTCAGGGCGCTTGCCCACCGCGTCGCCCGCCCTCTTCAACGGATCAATCCCCAGACGCGCTCCGATCCGGGACAGTTCCTCGGGTTGGATGTCGCCCACCACGTTGACCAGGATCGCTTCCTTGCCCCCGTCCATGATGCTCACCACCAACCCCTCCACCGCCTCCGTGCCGCGCGTCCGACAATGCACCGCGATGTCCGCCCCGTTGTCCCGCACCGTCACCACCCGTTCCCATCCATCCCCATCCAGCTTCG
>CAZDYB010000356.1:1867-5137 GCA_964509045.1 uncultured Akkermansia sp. | reverse complement strand
CTTCAACGTGGCCACGTCAGCCAGGTTGAAGAAGCGATTGAAGTCGTGGGACGAACCGCCGCCCACAATCAGCGTCTTCAATCCAGCACCCCACTCGAATCCGGGGCCGGCCGGCGGGACCGCCGCGGCCGGGGTCGGAGCCGACACCGGCGACAACGATGCGCCGTCGTCCCCGGGCATCTCCGCCGTGATGCCCACATAGGTCGGGGCCACCAGGTTGTTGTAGCTCTCGAGGGTGATCTTCTCGACCACGCCACGGCCCTTCACCAGCTTGGTGAACGCCCGCAACTGCCGTCCACCGGCCGCCAGATCGGGAACCTCCTTCGATCCCGGCACGTCATTCCGCCCGATATAATCCGCCACCTCGATCCCGTTGCGGATCACGATCTCCTCCCGGCTGCCGTCGGCGAAATGCACCAACACCTTGGTCACCGGCATTCCCTTGTTGTCTTCGCCGCCGTACGGATATGCCCAGCCACCCACGCCACCCAGGAAATGCAATCGGCCGATCGGCATCCCCACCTTGATCTCAACCTTGTCGGCATAGGTGCGGGCCATGGCCTGGGTGCCCTTCAACACCAACAGATTGTTCCCCGTCGGACTCTTCTGCGGGCTCAATACGTCGAAGGGTACATCGCCCACCTTGATGGTGCCCGTGCGGCGGAACCGGATGGTTTCGTCACGCGATTCCTCGCTGGCATAGATGCCGCGGGTGTTGCTGACGTTGAACACACCGGTCATGTCCAGGATGCGGAACCGGGCCTCGTCGGCGCACAGGTAGGTCAGCAGGTCGCGCAAACCCTCCGCACCGAGCTGTTCAAATCCCTCGGGCATCAACGACGTGCCCGTGGCCGTCCGGCTCTGGATGTTGTCCTTGCGGATCGTGTAGTCGCCGGAGGCATCCCGCATCAGCACCTCGGCGTTGTTCTCCCGTTCCACCACGCCGTTGTAGGTGAGGTCATCCTTGGTCTCGATGGAGACCGCGATGAAGTTGGGTTCCACCACGCGATTGGGGTCGATGATGTGGACCAGCAGATCGGCCGGGCCGTGGGCGCCCATGCCGGTGAGGTTGGGAGCGAGGTTGCGACCCTCGTTCTTGAAGACATGGCATCCGGCACAATTGGCGGTGTAGAGCTTCTTGCCGTTCTCGATGTTGCCCACCTTCTCCACCTCGGGAACGAACCGGGAGATCAACGCCTCCTTCTCCTTCTGCTCCGGCCCCTTCAACGCCTCGAACACCGACAGCGCCCGCGCCGCAACCGCCTTGTCCGCATGGGTGCGCAACCGGTGCTGGAATGCCGGCCCCAGCTGCAGCAGTGCGATCTTCCTGTCCGACAACGCCTGCACCAGGGCCATCGTCCAGTCGCTCCGTTTCACGATCGCCCCGAACAGGTTCTCCTGCAGTTCCTGCGGCACCCGGGTATAGGCCGAAATCAGTTGTTCGCCCGCACCCGGCTCCGGCGTCGCGCCCAGTGCATCGATCACACGCCGCTGCAATCCGACCGATGTGGTCGTGCCCAGCAGGCCGCCCACGGCCGGAACGATCTCGGAATCCAACCGGCGCACCCCGAGCAGGTTCACCGCCACCTGCGCCCGCTGGTCGTCCGGGGTGGCCGCCTCGCCCAACCGGGCCCGCAATCCGGCGATCACCGGCTTGAGATCGTTCGCCAGCGCGTTGTCCTTGTCCCAGCGCGCCACCAGGGGCAATGCCGCCCCCGGCAATCCCGGCCGGGCCGAGGCCATCAACGACTTCAACGCCGCCTGCAAATCCCCCGTCCAGGCCGGAACCACATCCGCCTTCAAGGTCGCCGCCAGCACTTCCAGTGCGGACTGCTTCAAGGCATCGGCTGAAGCCGGTTGCCGGGCCAACATCGTGACCACCGCCGACGCCTTGGCTGCATCCTGTCCGTTCGCCAGGACCCGGACGACGTGGCCTGCGAAGTCGGCGAGGAAGGCGGGGTCCGGCGATGCCAACGCGGTTTCCAGGAACATCACCGGGTCATTGGCGGCGACACCCAGGGCCGCGGATTGGAGATGCTTGTCCTTGAGGCTGGGCCACAACGCGACAATCTCGCCGGCCAGTTCACGGGAGGTTTGCAACTGGCCCAGGGCGAGCAGGGCGTTGAGCTGGACCCGGGCATCCTCCGAGCGCAACGAGGCGCGGACCGCTTCGCCGATCGGCCCCACCGAACGTCCCACCCGCGCTTCAGCAACCACCCGAAGCGCATTCTTGCGCAGGACAGGATCCGCATCGGTCAGGCAGGCAACCAGGTTCTGCTGATCGATGCGACCGACATTGTGGAGGACCCAGAGTGCGTGCATGCGGGTGCGGGCCGGGCGATTCGTATGGATCGCATCCAGCACGTTCATCAGGGAATAGGACCAGGGTTGCTCGCTGAGCAGGCGATGTGCGGTCATGCGCACCCAACCATTGGGATGCTCCAGCATGCGGACCACGCCGGCCGGATCCTTGAGATCAAAGCTCCACTTCGGAAGCGCCTTGGCCTGCTTGTGCTGTACCCGCCAGATCCGGGTGAAATGATGATCCCGATCCGGTCGGGTCGCCGCGTTCCGCGCCCCGTGGGCCGGTCCACGGGTGTCGTTGTGGATGGCCGCCTGGTTGTAGAAATCCACAATGTACAAGGCGCCATCCGGACCGACGCGCTGATGGATGGGCCGGAACCAGAGATCCGACGAAGCCAGGAATTCGGTTTCCTCCCGACCCGATTCCTTGGAGGCCACGAAGCTGACACCCTTGGGGGTGAGCAGTTCATTGTGCACCAGGCTCATGGTGGTCTCGGAGACGAAGTGGGAGTTGTCATAGCGCTCCGGCCAGGCACCCCCGGTATAGATCGCGCTCCCCGCTGCCGCCGTGAAGAAGCCCACCCAGTCAATCTGCACATAGGCCGGCCGCGTGTGCTTCACCGCCGGGAAGATCTTCTGGTGGTCCGGCGCCACATGCGAGGTGCGCACGCCACCCACCGACGCCTTCGCCAACGCCTTCTCCGGCATCACCACATGCAGGAAGTGCTCGCCGCAGGTGGCCGTGGTGTAGAACACCTCGCCGTCCGCCCCGAAATCCAGTCCCCACGTGTTGCATGAGCCCGAGGCGTATTGCTCGATTGCAGATCCATCCGGCCGAAACCGGATCACTCCCGCCGTGATCCGACCGAAATCCTTCTTGCCGTCACCCGACTTCGGAGTCCCCGCGCTGTAACCCACCGCGCCATAGACCCAGCCGTCCATGCCCACGCGGAAATTGTTGATCAC
>CAZDYB010000356.1:1508-1857 GCA_964509045.1 uncultured Akkermansia sp. | reverse complement strand
CGAACGTGCCGAACCCGGTGAACAGGGTCACCTTCTCCGATCCCTCCACCATGTCGCACACCCCGTCCCCGTTGGTGTCCCGCAACCAAAGGATGTCCGGCGCCTGCGCCACGATCACCCCGTCCTTGTGGAAGACCAGCGAAGTCACCAACTCCAGGCCCTCGGCGAACACATGCTTGCGATCCATCCGACCATCCCCATCGGTGTCTTCCAGCCACGAGATGCGGTCCCGGGCCGGCCGATCCTCCTTGTCACCCGTCGGGGTCACTCCCGGATTCTTCACCGACCACGGAGCCACCGGCCGGTCGTTGCGGTTGATGGTGCGGCCACCGGGGTATTCCGGGGTCTC
>CAZDYB010000356.1:0-1498 GCA_964509045.1 uncultured Akkermansia sp. | reverse complement strand
CACCCAGAGCCGGCCTTTGGCGTCCCAGTCCATGGAGATCACCTTTTCCACCAGCGGCTCGGACACCACGAGACTGGCTTCGAACTCCGGATGAAGGTTGAACTTCGCCAATGCCTTGTCCGGTGCGGAGGGGCCGCCCTCCGGATACTTCAACGAAGCCAGTTCCTCCGGCCGACACAGTTCATCCACATTCTCGCGTCCGCCCGCCCAGGCAATCGAACGAAGCACCATCGCCCGGTAATGCGGCGACTGGAACGACACGTATTCATGCCCCGGAAGACTGACGATCGAACGGTAGGGCTTGCTGCCGCCCGGCCAGGTCTTCTCGTAGGTCCACACCTGCGGCGCGATCACGAACACGGTGTGGAAACTGGTCGCCAACACGTTCACGTCCGGCGCCATGTCCAGGTCGTAATAGATCTCGTCCTTCCAATCGAAGTTCGAGATCCCGCGGGTCACCGGGTGATCCGTGTTCACAAAATAAACCCCGACCTCGCCTTCATACCACTTGGTCTTCTTCTCGCCATCCCAACGCCAGGCCCCGCCCATCACCTGCTTGGCCCACTCATGCTGGTCCCCCGACACCACGCCGTCATGCAGCACCACCAGACCTCCACCCCGCTTCAGGAACTTCTCGAAGGCCATCCGCTCCTCGCCCACCACCTTCATGCCGTCGGCCGCGAAGATCACCAGCACATCCGTGTTCTCCAACTGCTGCGCCGTCGGGAACCCCATCGCCCCATCCACCTTGGCTCCGCGTTCCCCCAGAAGCCGGGTGTAGTCGCCCAGGAATCGGGGATGGTCGTGTTGCCCGGGTCCGTGGGTCTTGACTCCGGCCCGGATGAAAACTCGGAGGGGATCGGCCCCCTGAACGGCAAGGGCCATCAGGCCCGCAATCAGGAGACCCCAGGTGCGCAATAACTTCGTGATCATGGCAATGCTCTTGGCAAACCGTGCCCCGCAACCGCGGACCGGCCAAATCAATTCATGGCCGCGATGCGACGCGGGGAATGCCCCAGACCGTGCTCAACCTGAAGGTTCCCCGCCATGCCATTCCGCCACGCAATGCTATCGCGGATGCACGTCCGTCGGCTCGCCGTAGGCTTCCACCAGTTGCACCTGCATCCGTCGTTCCCCCACCGCGCTACCAAACCAGGCCGTCAATGCCGCCACGTTGATCGCCGCCCAGATTCCCACCGCCACGATCCACAGGAACCAGAGCCCGCCCGACATCCACTCCCGCACCTGCCACAACGCCAGCATCGATGCCCCCGTCCACACGACACAGAAATGCAGGGTGAACCCGTTGAAGAAGGTCCATCGACCTCCCAACGGCAACCCACTCAGCTTCGGCTGGGCATGCGGATAAAAGTATTCCGCCTCCAACTCGCTCGCGATCAACACCCGCCCCCCCCGCAACCGGGGGAGGCGCCCCGCCCACGCCCGCGCCGGCCCGCGCGCCAAATCGCACGGGGGGAGAAAGGACGACGCCGTGCCT
>CAZDYB010000355.1:0-5145 GCA_964509045.1 uncultured Akkermansia sp. | reverse complement strand
GGTCACCGAGTCATTCACGTTGATGGCCGGGACCAGCAGCTTGCCGGCCTCGGCGAGCTGGTAGAGGCGATGGACGCCGGTGGTGGTCTCTTCAGAAACACCGCGCCAGTCCTTGACCATGCGGGTCCAGATGCCGGGCTTCTCCACGGCCACCCGCTTGAGCAGGTTCTTGATCACCTGTTCCTCGTGGCTGCCGCTCGGGGTGTTGACCCAGTTGGATCCCTGTTCCAGCTCATACCCCTTGTGGATCAGCAACGTGACGTCGCCACCGTCATCGACCACCAGCTCGGGACCGAGATCGCCGGTGTGCACGACCGCCTTGAGGGTCAGTTCCCAGTATTCCTCCAGCGTCTCGCCCTTCCAGGCGAACACCGGGGTGCCGGTCTCGGCGATGGCCGACGCGGCGTGATCCTGGGTGGAGAAGATGTTGCACGAAGCCCAACGCACCGATGCTCCGAGATCGACCAACGTCTCGATCAGGACCGCCGTCTGGATGGTCATGTGCAGCGATCCAGTGATGCGCACACCCTTCAACGGCTTCTTCTTCGCGTACTTCTTCCGGACCGACATCAGGCCGGGCATCTCGTGCTCGGCGACGGCGATCTCCTTGCGTCCCCACTCGGCCAGGCCGATGTCGCGGACAATGTAATCCGCCCCGGCCGGACTCTGCGCCTCAAAGGTGCGCAGGTTGGCAAGGGTGGCGGGATCCACCGCGGCAACGGCCGCGGCGGGTTTCTTACGGGCAGGTTTGGCAGGCATGAAATGGTATCAGGTTGGACAATGAATCACTGAAATCAGGAAGTCGGCCGGGACGACGCGACAGTTTACTTCACAGCCTTCTGCAAGGCCTTGACCTTGTCGGTCGCTTCCCAGGTGAGATCGGGATCGCTCTTGCCGAAGTGCCCGTAGTTGGTGGTCTTCGAATAGATCGGACGCAGCAACTTGAGCTGCTTCACGATATCCGCCGGCTTGAACGAGAACACGCTCTCCACCGCCGCCGTGATCGCCGCATCCGTCAATCCCTCGCGCGCCGTGCCAAACGTGTTCACGAACACCGACACCGGATCAGGATACCCGATCGCATAAGCAAACTGGATCTCGCATCGGGAAGCCAGGCCGGCCGCCACGATGTTCTTCGCCACGTACCGGCCCATGTAGGCTGCAGAGCGGTCGACCTTCGACGGGTCCTTTCCGGAAAACGCGCCGCCGCCGTGACGACCGTAGCCGCCATAGGTGTCGACGATGATCTTGCGGCCGGTCAGGCCGGTGTCGCCCTGTGGCCCACCCACCACGAACCGCCCCGTCGGGTTGATCAGGTACAGGGTGTCCTTGGTGAGCAATTCCTTCGGCAACACCTTCTTGATCACCTCATTGATGCAGAACGCCTCGATCGCCGCATGCTCCGCATCCGCCGAATGCTGGGTGGAAATCACCACGTTCGAAATCGCCACCGGCCGGTTGTCCTCATACACCACCGACACCTGCGACTTCGCATCGGGCCGCAGCCACTTGACCTTACCCGCCTTGCGGATCTCGGTGAGTTTCCGACCCAACTGATGGGCGAACATGATCGGCGCGGGCATCAGTTCCGGCGTCTCGTCCGACGCATAACCAAACATCAATCCCTGGTCGCCCGCGCCCTGCTCCGCCTTCTTCTTGCCCTTCGCCGCCTTGGCATCCACACCCTGCGAGATGTCCGGCGACTGCTGGGTGATGTAGACGTTCACGAACACCTTGTCGGCATGAAAGACGTCGTCGTCGTTCACATAACCGATCCCACGGATCGCTTCCCGCGTGATCTTCACATAGTCCAACTCAGCCCTCGTGGTGATCTCGCCACCGACCACGGCGACGTTGGACTTCACATAGGTCTCGCACGCCACCCGGCTGTTCTTGTCCTGCGCCAGGCAAGCGTCGAGGACGGCATCGGAGATGGTGTCGGCGACCTTGTCGGGATGCCCCTCACCCACGGACTCGGAGGAAAAGATGAAACGGTTGCTCATGAATCTAGACGTTGCAGTTATCGACGTTGAGGTATCAACGTATTGACGTATCAGGATGAAACGATACGTGGACAATGATGCCGGTCAACGCGGATTTTCAATCCAACCCTTCCCCGCCCCAACCCACCCCGTCGCCGCTCCCGTCCACAACCCACCTTCCACCCGCACTCTCCCCATGCACACCCCTCTCGCCCACGCCGCCCGCTGCCTGTTCCTCACCCTCCTTCTCGGCCTCGCCTCCCCCCCGTCCCATGCCGCCACCGCCCGTCGCGGAATGGTCGCCTCCGTGCATCCCATCGCCACCGACGCCGGCGTGGAAGCCCTGCGGGCCGGCGGCAATGCGATCGATGCCGCGGTGGCCACCGCGCTGATGCTGGGGGTGGTCGATGGCCACAATTCCGGCCTGGGCGGCGGCTGTTTCGTCCTGATCCGACTCGCGGACGGACAACTGATCGCGATCGATGGTCGCGAGGCCTCCCCGGCCGCGGCGAATCGCGATCTCTTCCTCCGGGATGGCAAGGCTGATCCCCGGTTGAGTCAGGATGGGGTGCTGGCGATCGGCGTGCCCGGGGCGGGGGCGGCACTGGCCCATGCGGTGACCCGACACGGTCGACTCGGATTGAAACGACCGTTGCTGAAGGCGGCGCAGGTGGCGGAATCGGGATTCATCCCGGGCGCCTCCTACCTCGGCCGGTTGCGCTCAACCCAGGAAGACATCGCGTGGGCGCCCAAGGACGATCCCGTCTTTGCGGAGTTCCGTCGGATCTGGGATCTGCCGACCGCCAGGCCAGCCCGGTTCCGGCAACCGGACCTGGCGGGCCTGATGCGGCGCATGGCTGCGGAAGGCATGGATCACTTCTATCGGGGAGCGTATGCGACGCGGGCGGCGGCCTGGTTGGGAACGAATGGAGGGTTGATCACCACCCGTGACTTCGCTGCGTACCAACCCCGGTTGCGGCAACCGATCCGCACCATGTATCGCGGCCATGAGATTGTCGGATTCCCACCGCCAAGTTCCGGCGGGGTGCACGTGGCGCAGATCCTGAACATCCTTTCGCATTTCGACCTTCGCACGATGGGCGAGGACTCGGCCGACTTCGTTCATGTGGTGACCGAGGCGATGAAGCTGGCGTTTGCCGACCGCACCCATTGGCTGGGCGATCCCGATCACGTCGGGGTGCCCCGGGGATTGGTGTCGGCCGGATACGCGCGGGAACTTTCACGACTGATCGATCCGCGGCATTCGGGTGTGGTGAGTGGCCATGGCGAACCTCCGGATGCGCTGCGCGACTGGTTCGAGCGTGAAGCCGGGCGTCACACAACGCATTTCTCCACGGCCGATGACCAGGGCAACTGGGTGGCGTGTACCGCCACGGTGAACACCAGTTTCGGATCCAAGGTGGTGGTGCCCGGCACCGGCCTGGTCCTCAACAACGAGATGGATGATTTCGCCGCCCAACCCGGTGTCCCGAACTACTTCGGTCTGGTCGGGGCCGAAGCCAATGCCGTCGCCCCGGGCAAACGCCCGCTGTCCAGCATGAGCCCCACCCTCGTGCTGAAGGACGGCAAACCCATCCTCTCGGTGGGTGCCGCCGGCGGTCCCACCATCATTTCCCAAACACTCCTCGCCATCCTGCGCGTCATCGATTTCGGGCACTCCCCGCAGACGGCCCTCAAAGGCGTCCGCTTCCATCATCAGTGGCGACCCGACCGCCTGATCGTGGAACGGACGCTCGACAACAGGGTCATCCAGGAACTCCGCGCCCGCGGCCATGTCGTCGAAGTCGTTCAAGACCTCGGCGCCACCCAGGCGGTCGGCATCGATTCCACCGGGCAATTCCAGGGCGCCCATGATCCCCGCCTCCAGGGTCGGGCCGCCGGACCCTGATCCCTTCACCCGCAACGCTCCCATCCCATCCCATCCCCGATGTCCACCACCCTCAAATCCCTCCGCGCACTCGCGGATCCCACCCGCCTCCGGATCGTCGCCCTCCTGGAGAAGGACGAACTCT
Source organism: uncultured Akkermansia sp. (assembly GCA_964509045.1). Classification (GTDB taxonomy): domain Bacteria; phylum Verrucomicrobiota; class Verrucomicrobiia; order Limisphaerales; family UBA9464; genus UBA6176. The sequence continues at coordinate 1,130 of CAZDYB010000355.1, read as the reverse complement.
CCGTGAACGAACTCCAGGAGATCACCCGACTCGCCCAGTCCCGAATCTCCACCCATCTCGGGTTGCTGACCGAAGCCGGCCTTCTGGCATCCCGACGCGACGGACGCCGGACGTTCTACCGCATCCATTCCGACTCCGACACCGCCGGTGAAGGGATGCTGTCCCTCGCCCTGCGCGGCGCGGTCGAACTGCCCGAGCACGAAGGCGACCAGATCAATCTCCGCCGTGTCCTCGCACGTCGCCAGGATCAGGCCCAACTCTACTTCAACCAGGTGGCCGGCCGCTTTGATCGGAGTTATGGACCCGGCCGTTCGTGGCAGGCGTTGGGTCATCTGCTCCTGCGCATGTTGCCGCCGATCGATGTCGCCGACCTTGGCTCGGGCGAAGGTCTGATTTCAGAACTGTTGGCCCGCCACTGCCGCAGTGTCATCGCCATCGACAACAGCGAGAAGATGGTCGAGTTCGGCGCGCGCAAGGCCCGCAAGAACGGCCTCACCAACCTGGAGTTCCGACAAGGCGACCTCGCCGATCCACCCATCGCCTCCGAATCCGTCGACTGGGCCATCCTCAGCCAGGCCCTCCATCACGCCGAAGACCCCCGGAAAGCCCTCGTCGCCGCCCACCGCATCCTGCGTCCCGGCGGACGCATCCTCATCCTCGACCTCGTCCGGCACCGGTTCACCCAGGCCCGCGAACTCTACGGGGATCACTGGCTGGGATTCGCCGAGGCCGACCTCCAGCAATGGTTGGAAGCGGCGGGATTCAAGAAGGTCGAGATCTCGATCGTCGCGCGGGAGGAACAACCCCCTCACTTCGAAACCCTGCTCGCCTCGGGTGCCCGCGCCGCCCGCTGACCCATCACCGTCACCTTGTACACCTGACCCTCCCGGTCGTACGTGGTCCATTCGCCCACCTGCCTGCCCTCGACGAAATGCCCGGAACGAAGCCGGGTTCCATCCTTTCGGAACCATTCCCAATAGCCCGTCTGCATCTCGCCCAACATCCAACCCCTTGCCCAAATCGTGCCGTCACGGTGGAACTGGATGTGTTCCCTGGCCGCGGATTCCGAAAGCGTCTTGTCTGAACTCATGGTCAATCCCCGAACACGAGACCGAATCGCGCCCAGAATG
>CAZDYB010000354.1:0-5146 GCA_964509045.1 uncultured Akkermansia sp. | reverse complement strand
AACAAAACTTTTCATCCTCGGGATTCCCCCTGCGACTGATAAACCGGGGGCGTGGCGAACATTCATTTCATCGGTGGCGAAAAGGGCGGGGTCGGCAAATCCCTCGTCGCCCGCGTCGTGGCCCAGTACATGATCGACCGGTCACTCCCGTTCCTCGGCTTTGACACGGACCGCTCTCACGGAGCCCTCATGCGATTCTATTCCGGCTACGCTTCGCCGGTGTTGGTGGATCGGTACGAGACCCTGGACAACATCTTCGAAGCCGCCGTCGATCAACCGGAACGCCGAGTGCTGGTCGATCTGGCGGCGCAGACCCACGATCCGTTGGTCCGTTGGATGGATGAATCCGGCGTGCTGGATCTCGCCGATGAAGGCGGGTTCAAACTCCATTACTGGCACGTGATGGATGCCGGCAAGGATTCAGTGGATCTCCTCAAGCGCCTGCTCGACCGGTTCGGTTCGCGCCTCGCCTATGTGATCGTGCTGAACCAGGTGCGCGGCGATGACTTCTCCATCCTCCAAGGATCGGGTGAATTGGCCCGCGCCACGGAACTCGGCGCCAAGGTCATCCAACTCCGCCACCTCCACGACACCGTCATCAACAAGATCGACGCCACCAGCAGCAGCTTCTGGGCGGCCCAGAACGCCTCCGACAAACCCACCACCGGCCTCGGCCTCATGGAACGGCAACGGGTCAAGACCTGGATCCGCGATACCTACCAACAACTCGATTCCGTCGGGGTCTGAGGATCCACGTTTTCATCCCGAACGGATGGCAGCCGGCAGCCCGGGCGTGAGCGAAGCGACTCTCCCCGGGTCTGCCCTTACTCCGTCGGCAAAGCCCGGATCAGGCGATCCAGCTCCTGCGCATATTCGTCGCCCGGATTCTGGGCGATGTACTCCCGCAGCCTTGGCTTGGCCGTCTCGACGTCACCCCCCAGGGCCGATGTCGCAACCAGGGTCAGGAAATAGATCCGCACCAGCGCCCGTTGTTCTTCCAACGACGGTTCCTTGTCGATCGCATCCCGGATCTTCCGGATCTCCGGGGCGGGATCGGCCTTGTCGGGAAATTCGCCCTGCTTGAGGCGCAGACAATACTCGGCCAGCAACAGGGCCGGGGCTTCTGCACGGATCGATCTGCCTTCGCGGACCGTTGCCAGGGCGGTGTCGAGGTTGCCCCGACGTTCCTCGATCTTGGCCAGCACCAACAGCAATCGTTCGTCCCGACGGAACTTCAGTCTTTCCCGAACCAATTCCTCGGCGAGTGCCCAGTCGGGTTCCCGGCGGTTCACCAGATCTCCCAACGCCAGGTCGAAGGCCTGGCCCCGCGCCGGATCCAGACGGAACGCCTTCAACGCCGCCGCCCCGGCCTGTTCCATGTTGCCCGATGTCAGGATGCGCAACGGCGCCAGGTTCTCGAGGGCGGACGCCGCCACTCGTCGGTCATCCGATGCCCCCAACCGCTCCAACCGGTCCATCAACTCCAACACCCGTTCCCGGACCTCCCCCTCCAGGAATCCCAGCAACGCCCTCGGCTCCTCCCCCGGATCCGCGTCCCCCGCCAACCGGGCCGCCGTCGCCATGCACTCATGATAGACATTGGCCGCAATCAAACGCGAATCCGTCGGACGCAACCGCACGGCTGCCCGCAGATCCGGCAGGGCATTCGTGGGAAAGAAAACCGCAAACCAACTCTTGCCCCGATCCTCACCCGGCCGGGTGGGTCGGGCCCCCAGGTCCATCACCGCCATCAGGCTCAACGTCTGCGCCCGTCGCGCCAGCAACCGGGCATCCTCCGGTCGCAACCGGATCGCCTCATCCAACGCTTCCCGCGCCTGGACCAACCGCCGTCGAGCCGCCTCCACCACGTCCGACGGCGGAGGGGGCGCACCCGATGCCACCGCGGCAATCCCCAGGTTGGTTCCCTGATTCCACGTCAGCCACGCCCGGACCTCATGCATCGATGCCCATTCCCGCAACACATCCGCCTGTCCCGGCCCCATCCCATCCGACGCCTGCAACACCTTCTCCGCCTCGTCCAACCGGCCGGCCAGGCGCAATGACGACGCCAGTCCCGCACGGATCGCCATGTTGACCGGATCCGACTCCAGCCAGCGTCGATGCGCCGTGATCGCCGCTTCATTCGCCGCCTCGGAAAGTTCGGGGTCTCCCAGCTGTCCCGTGATTTCGGCAATCCGCAACAGCACCGGTGCGTCGGTCAATTCTCCCCGCAACCCCTTCCGCAACCGCTCCGCATCCAATCGCGGATCCACCACCTCATCGTCCCCATGCCACGACTGCGATTGGCTGAACCCGAACTTGAAACCCAGCGCAACGGTCGGGAGCCGCACCGCTGCCCGCAGCTTTTCCACCGCCGAATCTCCCACCGCCGCCACCGCCAATCCACCCAGCAACCACCAGGTCCAAAGGACCAACCATCCACGCCCGAATCCCAGCCGACCCTTGGTTCCCACAACGTTCATCATGGACTCCCCGTTCCACATTTCGCACTCACACTCCCCGCCAAACCCACCTTCTCCGCCACCTGCATCACATCCTTGTCACCCCGGCCCGACAGGTTGACCACGATGATGTCCTCCTTGCGCAGCGTGGGGGCGATCCGGATGGCCTCCGCCACCGCATGCGCCGATTCCAATGCCGGGATGATCCCTTCGGTCCGGGCCAGACGCATGAAGGCTTCCAACGCCTTTTCATCGGTCGCATAGGCGTACTCCACCCGGCCCTGGTCATGCAGCCAGGCGTGTTCCGGCCCCACCGCCGCATAATCCAGCCCCGCCGACACCGAATGGGTCATCTGGATCTGGCCGTGTTCGTCCTGAAGGATGTAGGACCGCGTGCCCTGCAACACCCCCAACGAGCCACCGTGAAACCGCGCCGCATGCTGCTCCGGCAGGATTCCCAACCCACCCGCTTCCACCCCGATCATCCTCACCCCGGGATCGTTCAGGAACGGATAGAACAGCCCGATGGCATTGGACCCGCCTCCCACACACGCGATCAACAGGTCGGGCAACCGCTCTTCCTGTTCGAGAATCTGACGTCGCGCTTCATCTCCGATCACCCGATGGAAATTGCGGACCATGACCGGATACGGATGCGCCCCGTAAGCCGTGCCGAGGATGTAATGTGTGGACCGGACATTCGTCACCCAGTCGCGCATGGCCTCATTCACCGCCTCCTTCAACGTCTTCTGCCCCGCATGCACCGGTACCACCTCCGCTCCCAACATCCGCATCCGATACACATTCAAGGCCTGACGTTCGCAATCCACCGCCCCCATGTAGATCACGCACTGGAAACCGAACATGGCCGCCACCGTCGCCGTCGCGACCCCATGCTGCCCGGCCCCCGTCTCGGCAATGATCCGTGTCTTGCCCATCCGCCGCGCCAGCAACACCTGCCCCAACGCATTGTTGATCTTGTGCGCCCCCGTGTGCAGCAGGTCCTCCCGCTTCAGATAGATCCGCGCCCCGCCCAGTTCCTCCGTCAATCGCGCCGCCCGATACAACGGCGTCGGGCGCCCCACGAATTCCCGCAGGTAATAATCCAGCTCCTGTTGGAATGCCGGATCATGCTGCGCCCGGAAGTATTCCTCCTCCAGTTGCTGCAACGGAAACACCAACGTCTCCGGTACGTACCGCCCGCCAAACTGCCCGAAATGCCCCTCGGCATCCGGCATCGAGGGTGAGGCAAAAGTCGCTGCTGTCGCGTTCATGAGGGATCTTGGACCGGATTCAGGGCCTGCCAAACAGAAGGTGTACGGGGTTGGGCCGCTGTCGTCTCAGTACTTCGGCACCGACGGATCAATCAGGTCGCTCCACGCCCCGATCCCACCCTTCACCGACTTCACGTACTTGAATCCCTGCTCCCGCAGGAATCGAAGCGCCTTCATCGACCGCACCCCGCTCTTGCAGGAAATGTAATACTGGACGTTCGGATCCAGTTCCGTGAACCGCTGCGGCAACACGCTCAACGGCAACACCGGCACCCCCGCGATCCGCGCGATCTCGATCTCGTCCGGTTCCCGCACATCCAGCACCCGGATCCCCAGCGCCGGCGTGTCCAATGCCTTCTTCATGTCCTGCACCGTCACCTCGTCCGGGTTCTCCGCCGGATCCTTCGATTCCGGCAGGATGCCGCAGAACATCTCGTAATCGATCAGGCCCGTGATGCTGGGGTTCGGTCCGCACAAGGGACACTTCGGATCCTTCCGCAACCGCACCTCGCGGAACTTCATGTCGAGGGCGTTGAACAACAGCAACCGCCCGATCAACGTCGATCCCTTCCCCAAGGCCAGCTTCAGGATCTCGGTCGCCTGGATGCACCCGATGATGCCCGGCAACACCCCGAGCACACCCCCCTCCGCACAGCTCGGCACCATCCCGGGCGGCGGCGGTTCCGGATACAGACACCGATAACAAGGTCCGCCCAGGTGCGGCGCAAACACGCTGGCCTGTCCCTCAAAACGGAAGATCGACCCGTACACATTCGGCTTCTTCAGCAGCACACACGCGTCGTTGGTCAGGTAACGCGTCGGGAAATTGTCCGTGCCGTCCACCACGATGTCGTACGGCGCAATCAGGTCGAGGGCGTTCTCCGAACTGATCCGGGTCTTGTACAACACCACCTCCGTGTTCGGATTCAGCCCGGCGATGGTCTCCTTCGCCGAATCCGCCTTCGACCGTCCCACATCCGCATCCGTATGCAGGATCTGCCGTTGCAGGTTCGATACGTCCACCGTGTCGAAATCGACAATCCCGATCTTCCCAACCCCCGCCGCCGCCAGGTACATGGCGATCGGGCTGCCAAGGCCACCGGCCCCGACACACAGGACGGACGTGTTGCGGATCTTGCGCTGCCCCGCCATCCCCACCTCGGGCAGGATCAGGTGGCGTGAATAGCGGCGGATTTCCTCGTTGGTGAGCTCGATCATACCGGAGACCGGGGACCCTAGGATGACCAACCCCGCCGGCCAAGCGCCGTTTGGCACTCCCGGATCCCAGCCGCCCCACCTGCACCAAGGAGCCGACCTGAATGGATCGGGCTTCCCGCCGCCGCGCGCCCGACCGCACGGTCAACCCGGTTCCAGCCGTGGGTTCACCCTTCCACCAGGATCTCCCGCAGC
>CAZDYB010000353.1:0-5152 GCA_964509045.1 uncultured Akkermansia sp. | reverse complement strand
GCGGTGGCGGCATCGGGCGAAGCGGCAAAGGTCAGGACGGTGCCCTTGCCCAACCGATGGACGAGGGCGGCCGGACCGACCGCCTGGCGTGCGCTCAGCGGCCAATCGGCGTTGTAGGCTCCAGGGTTGGGGAGTGCGGCGCGATGGGAGTCGAGCAGCGTGCCCATGGGTTCGGCCGTGACGGGTTCGTAGACTGTGGCGGGGCCCCGGACGAGGAATGGCACGGCCGTGGCCACGTTTGTTCCGGGCCGGGTTTGCGCGCGGTGTTCCAGGCCGAGCCCCAGTTGTTGACCGGGGCGGGTGGCATCGAGTTGGACCCAGTGATCGGTCCCCTCCAGCCGCGTCTTCAGTCGAGCCCCGATGAGTTCCTCGAGGACGGGTCGGGCGAGGGGGCGCCCGAGTTCGTCGAACTGTCCGCTGTGTCCGGTGACGATCAGGTGACCACCGCCCTCGACGTATTGCCGGAAAAGTCCTGCCTCGTGTTCGGTCAGGATTCCCGCGTTGGGCAGGCAGACCACTGGGAACCTGCGGAGTCCTTCCAGGGACAGACTCTCGTCGAACACGAATCCGAAGCTGAGATGTTCGTAGACGCAGGCCTTGTGGGCGCCCTGGATGCCCTGGAACCAGACGGCTGGTTTGTCGCGTCCGATTCCGTCGCGGGTGCGTGAGCTGAAGAAGAGTCCGACGTCGGCCAATGGCCGCTGTCCGAAGTGCGCCCGCTTGGACCGGGCTTCGCCGAGCACGGCGCCCATCCGGTCCCAGGCCACGGGGTCGAGGGAGCCATCGTAGGCGGTCTTGTCGATCAGGGTGACGAAGGCGCCATGGGCGAGGAGGGTGAACATTTCCCAGCGCATGTCGTGAAGGGGGCGCGTGGTCTGGTCGTGGTACATCCGCACTCCGCGTTGGATGGCGACCTGGAATGGTTTGCGGGGTGTGGCGGCGCGGTACCATGCCGCATTGAAGCTGCCCGAGAGGGCGCCGAACGCCCAGGCGCCCGCCTCGCCCGTGACGAAGTCCCCGTTGTCGGCGTGACGGACGGGGGTCTGTCCGACCTCCCATGAGAAAGGCGGATTACCGTGGTAATTGAAATCCACGGTTGCCCGCGGGTCCACCTGCCGGACGTGTTCCACCAGCATCTTCTCGAAGCGGTCGCTGGAGGCGTAACGGAACTGACGCATGAGGGCCCAGTCGGGGTCCTCCCAGTTCACACCCTTGGGGAGTGGGCGACCGTGCTCGGCCTGAAACCGTTTCTGGCAGTGATCGCACCAGCAGCCATGGGGCGGTCCGAACCCCTGGTCCACCATGTCGAGATGGAAGCCGGCGATCCCGTACCCCAGCATTTCGGTGAGGATCGCCTTCACGGTGTTGGTGTAGGGCGAGTTGAAGCAGACCAGGTGGTCGATCGGCTTGCCGTCGGCCTGGCGCATCTTCCATTCCGGATGCTGCCGCAGTTCGTGCGATGGGTACTGCAACTGGCAGTAGGCGATGATCGGCAGGCGATGTTTGCGGGCTTCGTCCACGGCTTCCCGCAGGACGTCGCGGTCGCCGAATCCGGCGGGACGCGGCACGAGCTTGGATTGGTGGAAGGTGAACTCGCCGTCGCGAACCCAGAGCACCAGGTACTCGGCGTTTGCCGCGACGCTGCGGCGGACGATTTCGGCTCCGTTGAAGTGTCTGGCGTAGTCGGGCGCGTGGCGGCCCCCGCCGAACTGGGCGCCGGTTGGACCAACCTCCATGCCGACGAGGGCCTGGCTGAACCAGGCGGGGGAATCCGCGGCAGCCCGGGGCACGAGGGTGGCCAGCAGCGACAGGAGGATGCCGGTCAGGTGCAGGAGGGCGCGGCAAGGGATCAACGAGAGGACCTGGGTGGAGGGTGCGTTCATGGCATGCATTCGGTTCGAGGCTGGCCTGGCAGGGGTCTGGGCATGAACCTGGGAATGGGGACGGGGTGGACGTGCATGGGGGTCTAACGTGCGCGCAAGGCTCCCCACTTCCGGAGTACCGCCAGGTCTTCCGGGTTGCGGGATGGATCAAAGCCGGTGCCCGCCTCGGCATCCACCAGGGCCTGGCGTCGGGATTCGATTCGGCTTCGTTCGCCGGGATGGGAAGCGGCGACGTAAACCGCGACACGGCTGATCGTGTCGCGGATGGTCACCGTGCCGTCCTGGACCGAGTGGTTCACCGGGGCCACTCCGTCTGCGTCCACACGGAACACGTCGGCGGGTGAGCGGAGGTAGGCAGGCAGGGGAAACCGCAGGGTGACGTCCCGGGGTGGGCCGAACTGGAACACCTTTTCCACGGGGTCCGGCCTGTAGGCGAGGTCGAGGGCGAACAGCACGGCGCCGCGAGGGCTTGCGACGACGTCGAGATCCCAATCCGGTTTGCCGTCGCGCAGGATCCGTTGGTGATCTGTGGCGTCTCCTTCCAGGTAGAAATCCTCCAGCATCCGGATCTCGCGACCGACACGCGTGATGGGGTCGATCAGGTCGGGGAAGGCAACGAGGGATCGGATGCTGAGGTTGAACCAGTAGAGCGAGGTGATGCGGCTGGAGAGTGCGTGGCAGGCCTGGGCGCGGAGTTCGTCGGGCGTGGGAGAGCCGCGTTTGCGACCGCCGTAGCCATTCCAGTCGTGATGGGCGCCCTGGGCCCAGCAGGCGGTCGGACGGGGACGGTTGAGTTCGCGGAGGGATCGGGACATTTCACCGATGGTTTCGAGGGGTGCGCCCCATCGGATCCGCTGCCCTCCCCACCGATCGTATTGCGACCAGGCGTCTGGAGAGGGGGCGGTGACGCGGTAGGCGTCGTAGTGGGGGTAGTCGGAGATGCCGGCGTAGAAGCGCCAGATGCGTTCCTCGCTATGGGTGACGGAGGTGGGCAGGCGGGTGGGTGCGTAGGGGGCGAAGGCCTTCCAGCAGTCCTGGGGTGACACGGGTTTTCCTCCGCCGTACTGGGGTTCACCGAGGAATTCGACGGCATGAATGCGTGGGAGCGACTTGTCGGTGTCGTATTGGTCGAGGGGTTGCAACCGGTTCATGTACTTGAGTGGAAACCGGTCGAAGAGCGGGGTGTCGGAGTAGCCGGGGACGTGTTGGTGGTTGCCGGTATTGATGTGCATCCGTTTCAGCGTACGCAGGTAGGGTTCGGCCTGGAGGCTGTTGCTGGAGCCCAGATCCGACGCGACCCAGCCACCGCTGATGTCGAAGGATTCGCGCTTGATGCGTTGGTGGGCCCAGAGGGTGACTGGTTGACGGGCGTTGTCGGAGAGACGGACTTCGAGGGCTGCGTAGGTGAGGGGAAGGGGACCGGTCTGAACGCGGGCACCGCCCCGGTCATCGGTCGGGATGATTCCATCGGCGGGGAAGCGATCGAGTCGGTTGCTGACCCAGGGTTGCGGAAGCAGTGCGCGCCAGGAGGTGTTGCTGGAGGGGAGCCAGAGGCGGACGGCTTCGATCCGGAGCGGACCTGCGGAGCGATTCGCGATGTGGAAGATGAGGGAGTCCGGTTGGACGGTGCTGCCGGTGCCGAGGAAGGTCAGGGCGGAGAGCCACGCGGTGGGATTCGAGATCGCGACGGAGAACCGCTCCGGTGCGGTCTGGTCCGGGAGTGAAAGCTGGACGTCTGCCGAGGTGTTGGTTCCCCACGGGGCGCGCTTGCCGTTCCAACTCCAGACGGTCAGGGCGCCGGGGGGAAGTTGAAGCGGTTCGTCGTCCCAGGCTGAGGGCAGGTCGTGCCAGGCCCATTCATCGGCCTGGAGCAATTCCTCCGGGGTGCGCCCGCGAAGTCGGATTTCGCTGGTTGCGGGAATGCTGAGCGATTGGGTGGAGACGTTGCGCAGGAAGAGTTCGACCCGGGCGCCGAGGCTGAAATCCGGCTGCCTGCGATATCGCATCCCGGTGGATTGCAGGTGCGGCACGACGTGGACGCCTTCGAGGGAAATCGGGGTGGCGAGGATCTCGGCAGCGAGGGCGAGCGGGCAGGCGACCCGGAGGACAGCCTGCAACAGGCGTCCGATCCAGGCGATGCTGCCCGGGATTCCGGGAAGGACTGGGATCATGGAGGCGTCCGGGGTGGGTGGCGTGCGGGTTCAGACTGGTGGCGTGCCGACGGTCAACGGCGTGCGCAGGGCGGCAAGGTTTTCAACCGGGTCGAAGAGGGCGCGGATCGGGATCTCAAGATTCGCCACGACCCGGGAACGCACCCGGCCATTGCCCGACTTCAGTTCCAGCGTGTAGGTGCCGTCGCGCAGGAGATACTGTTCCAACGTCTCCGCGTCGGCATCCACCAGCCAGTATTCGGCAACGCCGTGCGCCTCGTAGTCGCGAAACTTCACCCCGCGATCACGGCCTGCGGTGGAGTCGGAAAGGATCTCACAGGCCAGGTCCGGCACGGGCAGGCGAAGCTGCCGGGTTTGAAGTGTCGCGGCCTTTTCAGACCCGAAGAAGATCACGTCGGGCATGAAATCATTGCGCGGGAACACGCAGAGCCCCTTTTCCGCCAGCACGGTTCCGAGTTGATGCAATTGCACATGAGTCAACAGGAGAGTCTCCAACCTCCCGCGTACCGCCATGTGCCGCACCATGTCGGGTGAGTGCATGATGATTTCGCCGTTGATGAACTCCCATTTCGCGCCGTCTGGAATCTCGGCATGGAACTGGCGGCGCCGTTCGCGCTCGGCGGCAAGGCGGGTGTCGAGCTCCGCCACGAACTCCGGCAGCGTGGGCAATTCCATCACCTGTTCCAGCAGCCGGTCCATGGCGAAACGCTACCAGCAGAGGCCCCTGCGGCAAGCACTGGGAATCTGCTGCGCCGAGCGGATTGGAACGGCGCAAGGGCCGTCCGCTTGTGCGGGTGCACGGCGTCGCAGGACCTATCCCTGGAGCAGCATGCGGGTGAGGTTGGGGACACCGGCACCCTGATGATAGCGGTCGCGTTTCAGATCGGTGCAATGCTCGGTGAGGAGGCGTTTGACCCGTTCGGGGTAGCCGATGAATTCGGTGCGGGCGGAAAGGAACGCGGCGAGGAGGCCGGAGACATGGGGTGCGGCCATGCTGGTGCCGGACAACCTCACGTACAGGTCCTCCACGGTGACATCCGGCGGGATGGAATCGGTGCGACGACTCCGGCAGGACAGGATCCGTTCACCGGGCGCCAC
>CAZDYB010000352.1:0-5153 GCA_964509045.1 uncultured Akkermansia sp. | reverse complement strand
GTTGGCGACGGTTGTTGAGACTTCAACACTCTTGGCGATGGAGAATGCCGCGAGTTGCAGGATGCTGATAGCGGCATTCGCAGCTGCAGACGCAGCGTTCACCGTTCCTCGGGCGGTGGACATAACGTCGCCTCCGCCGGCGAGCCCAACGATCAAGGACTCGGGGATCGCCGTCTCAATCGCGGCTGAGAATGCCACGGAATCATCTTTAAACAACTCAAGGGTCTTCTCATAAACCTCGGCCGCAGCGAGCGTGGTCGTGGTCAGGTTCTCCGTGGCGAGAATGGCTTTCTGGAAATCGCGAATGCGATCGTGCGAGGCCTTCTTCCGCTCGAAGGAGGCAATCGCCCAGTCCAGATCATACTTCGCCGCGTCCGCCCAATAGAACGCCGTGAAAGCCGCGTTGCGCGCCTTGGCGATATCGGAGATCGCTTGCTGGATCTTGCCCGGCGAGGCACGCCGGCCCACCCAAGTCGACGGCTTCTTGAAGAATCCATGCGAACTCAGGTTGAACTCGACATAGTTGATGTTGCTGTAGCTGCCGGTCTGGCCGGTTCCGTCGATGGGGAAATCGAAGGCGGGTTGGACAAAACTGAAGTCCGAGATGCCGTTTGGATCGAGCCAGGTTGCAGTAAAGGTCTGGGTATCGATCTTCCAGGGCTTGTCCTCGCCGGGCACGAGCATGGAATTTCCGGCCGGGTCGCGGAAATCCAGCTCCACATTGTCCACATAGGCGTAGTGGATCAGATCCGGCCCGGCATAGCCGGTGCGGTAGGTCTTGCCCGGGCCGATGTCCTGGGGATACGGCGTGCCGAACAGCTCGATGAGCGCGTTGGTGTAGGCGAGTTCCTGCTTGTCCACGGTGGCGCGCAGGGCGGCCAGTGAATCCTCCTCGGAACGCATCAGGCGCGTGACATCCTTGGCGTCATCGAAGGCCACGACAGCGTTCTGCAATGCGCCCTTGGCCCGCGTGTAGACCTGTTCGAAGTGCGTGTTGCCTTCGGCGGCGACCACCGCATTCGGGTTGAGATCGAAGGGCACGGCGTCCTCGGGCAGGCCCAACGGATTGAGGCCAGACTCGGCATTGTCCATGGCCGTCTGAAGGCTTTCGATGAGCGACGGCAGTTCCTTCAACTCCGGCACGGTGGTGCGATCGACCTGCTGGATGGTGTCCGCATGCGCCGGGTCGGGATCCTGGAAAGGCAGGATGGCATTGCCGGCGATCCAGTTCACGTAGGCGCCCACACCGGTGCGGGAGGCCCAGTGATCCACACCCCAGGCGCGGGTGCGCTTGTTGCTGGAACGTGTGGTGCGGAAGTGCTCCCAGCCCCGGCCAGCGCCGGAACGGAAGTCCTGCCGCCAGGTGAGGTCAAGGATCTGCCGTCCGGTCCGGGCCAGGGCCCCGGCCGCAGCAGCGAACTTCCGTTCATCCTGGTAATCGACTGACACCGGCTTGCCGAGCACGAGCACCGCTTCGCTGCGCGGCACCCAGTCAAAGTTCGGGTTCAGCAGAAGATGGTAGTAGCCGCCGAGCGCGGTGAGGTAATGGCCGTAGGCATCGCCGTGGCCTTGCGGGTAGAGCTTGAGGGCATCCAGGGCGTCCGCCTTTCCGTCGGTGTTTTGATCCAGGATGTTGTAGTTGAGGGCATAGATGACCTCACCGGCGTCGATGCCGCGCGTATAGTTCCAGACGAGCCGATTGTAGACCGGGCGCGTCTCCACGCCGGGCACCAGGAAATCATCGCGCCCACGCAGCAGTCCCAACTCCTCCGCCAGCAGCGACGGGAGTTGACCCTTGAAGGCAAAGAGGGCGGTGGCGATGTCCCCGTAAGTGCGGTCGGCGGTGCCGATGCCGATGGTCGGGTTGGCGGCGTCGGCCGCGGCTTCGTTGCCGACCAGCATGTAGAGGTCGTTGATGTAACCGGCGGCGAGCAGGAGGGCGTCGTTGGCCGGGCCGTAATTGATGTCGGCACTGATGCTCAGATCCTTTCCTCGGTTGAGCACGGTCTCGTAGATCTCGATCAGGCCGTAGTTGTTGATGGCTTCGAGGTTCAGGGCGATGTTGCCCTCCCAACGCGGACCGGCCTGGGAGAGGACGCTGACGTCCGTGTTGACCGCGTTGTTATAGAGGTCGGTGACGCGCTGGTTGAAGGGATTGATTCCCTTGAGCACGCGCTTGATCCAGCCCTCGGCCAGTTGCGGCTCGGTCCATTGCGACCAGCCGTTCGCATCCGCGTTGGGGCGGTATCGCATGGTGAGGTAATTGTCCGACAGGCTTCGGACGTCCGCCCGCTCACCGATGATGGCGCGGACGCCGTCCTCATATTGGGAGGGGTCCAAGGGGATCCAGGTGGAGCCGGCCACGACCTGATCGATGGACTTGATGGCTTCGACACGGACCTGGAAGTTCAACTCTGCGCCGGGCAATGCGGGCGCGAACAGTTCCACCGCCAGACGATTGGTTCGAAGCCCGTTCGGGCCAGCGATCGCTCCGGCCAGAACCGACGCGGGGAGCCGGAAGGATCGGGTAAGGGGGGGCTTGGCCAGCAGGCTCGAAGGATTGTTCGGGGACGTGTTGGCGTCGGCGGACGCGAAGCCGGTGGCCACGGCGAGGCCGCCGTTGAGGTACACCTTGGCGCCCAGGCCTTCGGCCAGGTCGAGGCTGAGCCAGACTTCGGTGAGATTGTCCTGCGCGGTGTTCACCGTGAAGGACGTGAAGGCGATGCTCTGGGGTTGATCATCCAACGTGCGCTCGGAGAGCCCGAAGACCTCGCCGGCGTCGAGGCGGGTGGTTTGGCCGGGATCCACCGATACCACCACTTCCGAAGGACGGGCAGCGGGCAGTTGGTGGACTGTCACCAGCACCTGCACGCCGGCGGCGGAGCGCATGACCAGGCGATTGCCTTCGACCAGACGATGGGGCAGCGACGACGAAGACAGGGTGAATCGGAACAGATCTCCTTCGGCACGGACGGAATCGAAGCCGAGGGGGCTGACCGGCATGACGACGTCCGAGACGTCGAAGCTGACGCGCTGCGGAGCCGTGCTCTCGATGTCCGCGGCGCGATCCATGGTCAACGGGAAGCGGACGTGCGACCACGGTGCTGGCGTGGCGCTCCAACGCGACCTGGGGTAAATGGCCGGCGGCTGCCCATCCACAGGCGAGGTGATGCGCCACTCGAAGGTGTAATCCTCGGCATGGCCCGCGAGATCCACGACCTGCTGCAAGGTCAGGCGCTCGTTGAGCGGGTTGTCAGACTCGATGACATGGACCTCGCCGCGATACAGGTTCGGCGACACGCGGATGGCCTCCATGCTGACCGGTTCCCCTTCGGGAGTGCGGATGCCATTTCCGGCGATCAGGGTGACGTAGCCGGTTTCCGGCCCGATCGCCGTGAGGGCATAGGAATCCACCGCGATGTCGTCATCGGTGACATCAGCCAACTTGTCATAGGCGACCGACCGGGTCGCCGACAGGAGCGGGATGTAGGTGCCGGGCACGGCGGGGTTCTCGACGTACTTCTCCATGTCCGTGGCCAGCGCATTGATGGCGAGGTCCCAGCCTCCCTTCTTCGGATCGCTCAGGTCGGATCGGCACAACTCACGCAGCGACCTGGCGTCCTGCGATCCCGCGACATTCAGCAGGACATACTTGTCGCCCAACGGTGAATCAATGAACTCGCCGCGGAACACCAGCATGCCGTTGGTCCCGCGATTCGGATCGAACCAGAAGCGCTTCACCAGATGCGGCGGGAGGTTCGGGAACCAGATCTTGCCGCGCGACGATTCCGTCCGGACCGAGGCAGGCAGGTTCGCCTGCGGGAAATCCACCGTCTTCTCGCGCGTCGGGTCGTGCAGGACCACGGAGGTCTTTGCCGGATTGATGGTCAGGTTGCCGCCCGACAACTCGATCTGCGACTGCTGGTAGAGCACCTGCAGGCTGCTCTGGCCCCGCACGGCGGGCAGGCCGCGCTTTGCGGTGGTGAGGGTCTCGGCCATCTGCAAAACAGGGGCATCCGGCGGCCAGTAGGGATGGTAGGTGATGGGCAATGCGTTCTTGTCATCCACCTGGTCCGCGTCCCGGTTTCCGTAGACGGGGTCGCCGACAAAGCCGCCGCTCTTCCGCGCCTTGCGCAGGTAGGGAGTGACGGTGCCGACGGGTGGCTGGGCGTCCAACGCCAGCGTGGGGAAGAAGAATCCGGGCAGGGTGTTGTAATAGAACCGCATGCTGAACGATTCCGGCTGATCTTCCCGATGCGGGCCGCGATAGACCCAGACGTTGCCCTTGCGATCTGTCACCGTGGCGGAGGCGTAAAGCTTCTGGCGATCGGGATCCGAGACGGTTTGTGGCAGTTCGTTCCACGCCAGGCGCCAATCGTTGAAGGCGTCGTCCGTCAGTCCACTCACGGCAGGTGCGACGACGAGGCCTGAGGCGGATGTCCAGTCGGGGCTGGGTGCCTCAACGCGCACGGAGACCTCGTTGGCAGCACAACCGGCACAGGGCACCACCTCCACACCGAGGCTCTGGGATGACGCGGGTGAGGCGAGCAGGGCTTGGCCTGTCGGGATCACTGCCGCTGCCGCTGCCGGACCGGAAACCCTGTAGACGAGGGTGACGAACCCTTCGTTCGTCGCTGACCTCGCGAGGGAACCCAAGGCCACCGGACGGTTGGTGGAGACCACGCCCTCGACGTCACTGTCCGTGACGCTGGTGCCGAGGAACCAGCGCGTCGTCGGCGGGTTCACCCGGACATCCTGCAAGGCGAGCGTCCAGTAGGGCAGGAATCCGTGCGGAAGGTCGGTGGTCAAGGTCCAGAGGCCGTTGGTTGTCGTCGATGCCGACACATTCCACGCGACGAGTTCCTCGTTCAATCCCTTGCGCGGGATCCCGGGAAGCTTCGGGGCGAAGGCGGCACCGAGCAACGGCAGGGGCATGGGCGGCTGGAGAATCTGGGCGGCGCGCTTCTGATACTCGAAAGTAATGCCCGCCTCGGGCTTCTCGCGGCGCACCTGGAAGGGACGGATGGCCAGCTTCCCATCCGTTTCCGTGTATTCGAGGAGGACGAACGGATGGGAGGTATAGGTGGCGCCGGGCGTGGTGATGTTCAGGTCATCGCGCAACGCCCAGGCCTGGCCGCCCTGCATGAAGGCAT
>CAZDYB010000351.1:0-5173 GCA_964509045.1 uncultured Akkermansia sp. | reverse complement strand
GGTGCCGGTGTTCACCAACCGCCTGATCACGGCGCATTATGTGGATGCGCACCTTGTCCACGCCGTCACCACCGCAACCCTGCCGGCCGGACTGGCGTCGGTGACGGGTGCCGGCACCTACAGCAATGGTGAGAGCGCGACGATCACCGCCCCGACCACGGTGACGAACGCGGCACCGGACTACTGGGCGTTCCAGCGTTTCACCGTGAACGGCGCGTTGTTCGGGACCAATGCCAGCTTCAGCAAGACCTTCGCCACCACCGACGCGACGAACCTGCATTACGTGGCGGAATATGTCTTTGTGGATCGGACCCCGCCGGTGCTGGGGCCGGTGGCGATCGCGGCTGGAGTCACGACGGCGACGTTGGTGTGGACCAACAATGAAGCCACGACAGCGCGGATCGCCTATGGGCAGACCACCGGCTATGGCACGACCAACAGTGTCGTCACGCTTCGCAACCAGCACACCTTTGTGCTGACCGGATTGGCCCCGGCCACCTCCTACCACTGCCTGGTCCAGGTCACCGATGCCAGCGGCAACACGACGGACTCGGGGGATCTCACGTTCAGCACCCAGGCGCCGCCTGACCTGGTGGCGGGGTTGGTGTCCGTGCCGGGCAGTGCCCAGGCGGGCACCCTGATCCCCCTGAGGTTTGTCATCACCAACATCGGGCCGGGGGTTGCGGCGGGTTCGTGGCAGAATGCCGTGTTGCTCTCGCCCAATCCGGATGGATCCGGTGCACAACTGCTGGGAGCGGTCAGCTTCAATCCGGGTGGGGCAGGCCTGGCACCCGGGGCGTCGCTCAGTGTGACCCAGCAGGTGATCGTGCCTTCGGTGGGCATTGGTCCCCGTTACTTCGGAGTGCGGCTCGACAGCGGGGGACAGGTTTTCGAGTTGAACGAGAACAACAACACCACCTTTGCCGCCGCACCGCTGAACATCGTGGCGACGGACCTGCGGGTTGCCCGGGTGAGTGCTCCGGCCAATGCCAGCTTCGGAGAATCCATCCCGGTGGAGTTGGTGATCACCAATGCCGGCACGGCATCGGCGGTGGTTCCCTGGATGGACCGACTGTACCTGGGGACGGTCACCAACACGCCGACCACCCTGCTGGCCTCGGCCGAGGCGGTGACCGTGCCATTGCCGCCGGGAGGAACCTACACCAACACGGTGATGGTCACGCTGCCCCTGGCCGGAAGTTCCGCCTCCGGACAGCACTTCATCACCGTGATCACCGACCAATCCAACGACGTGCCGGAGTCGGATGAGGGCAACAACCTCAGATCCGTTGCGCTGGGGCTTTCGTTGCCGCCCCTGCCCGACCTGACGGCGCTTGATCTGGTGGTGCCGGGCAATGCCCAGCCGGGTGAGACGGTTACACTGACCTATACGGTGACCAACCGGGGCAGCGCGAATGCCGGGCCGGTGTGGTCGGAGACCTTCCTGCTCACCACCAACAACGCGGGTGCGGGCGGTGGTGAACTGGCCACCCTGAGATTCACCAACCATCTGGCCGCGGGCGGTTCGTTGGTCCGGACCCAGACGGTGGTGGTGCCTGCGGGCGGCCTGGTGGGTGCGCTCTGGTTTGCGGTCCAGGTGGACAGCCGGAGCGAGGTGATCGAGGTGGATGAAACCAACAACCTGCGGGTTGCACCGGCGGGCACACTGGTGCCTGCGGAGCTGAGCCTGGCGCTGTCCGTCACCCAGATTCCCGAGGGGGCATCGCAGCCCATCGTGGCCACCGTGACCCGCAATGGCAGTCGGGCCGGTGCCCTCACCGTCACCCTCAACAACAGTCATCCGGCAGAACTCGCGGTGCCGGCGCAGGTGATCATTCCGGCCGGGTCTGCCTCAGCGACCGTCAACATCCAGTCCCAGCTCGACGGTGTGGTGGACGGACCGCAGAACGTGACCGTGACCGCATCGGCGGCCGGTTTTGGTCCGGCATCGGCGGCAGTGACGGTCCTGGATGTGGATCTGCCGCAATTGAGTTTCCTGGTGCTGACGAACGTGGTCCGGGAAGGGAGGACGCTGACGGTGGTGGTGAATCGTGACACCACGGCGGGAGCGCTTTCGGTCGCGCTGTCGAGTTCAAGTCCGACGCAACTGGCGGTGCCGGGCGGCGTCACGATTCCGGATGGGCAGGCTGGAGTGGCCTTCGTGGCGCAGGCGCTGGACGATTCGGCGGTTGAGCCGCGGCAGTTGATGCAGTTGACGGCCTCGGCCAACGGGTACCGTGGCGCGACCCAGTTGCTGGAGGTTGAGGATGACGACTGGCCGGTCCTGGAGTTGACCGTGGCGCCGGCGTCGTTCAGTGAGGGAGCGGGGCCGCAGGCTGCGGTGGGCACGTTGACGCGTGAGGCGGTGTCTCCGCGCGGCCTGGCGGTGGAACTGGAGAGCAGCGACACCAACATGGTCCGGGTTCCGCGCGCCGTCCTCATTCCTGCCGGGGAGACCTCGGTGACGTTCCCGATCAGTGCGGTGGACAATCAGTTGGTGGACGGCACCAGGGCGGTGGAGATCCGCGCCTGGTTCCGCGCCTCGGGCAGTACGACGCGCGTCGGTCAGAGCGGGTCGGCTGGGTTGATGGTCACCGACGATGATGGTCCGACGCTGACGTTGACGGCGGATCGGAGTGTATTGCCCGAGGGACTGACCCCGGCCGGGACTGGCACGGTGACGCGCAACACGGGGACCAACGGCACGTTGGTGGTGACGCTGGTGTCGGGGAACACGAACGAACTGCGGGTGCCGCAGACGGTCACGATCCTGCCCGGGGCGATCGCGGCCAACTTCGCGTTGAACACGGTGGAAGATGGGGAGAGCGACGGGAACCAGCGGGTGACGTTGGTGGCCAGTGCGACGGATTACACGGGGGGCAACCTGGAATTGACCGTGACGGATGTGAACCTGCCCGACCTGGTGGTGGGATCGGTGACGGTGCCGGCGTTGGCGGAGACGGAGGCATTCGTGGATGTGGGTTATCAGATCAGGAATCAGGGTGTGGCGGCTTCGCCTTCGAACTCGGTGGTGCAGCGGGTTTATCTCTCGACGGATTCGTTGGTGGGAGACGACGTGTTGCTGGGGCAGTTCGCCTTCAACGGCGCCCTGCCGGTGGGAGCGCAGTTCGGTCAGACCCTGCCGATCCGACTGCCGCAGGCGGCGGGCAGTTACTGGATCGTGGTGGCCACGGACGCCACGGATGGGGTGGTCGAGTTGCTGGAAGACAACAATGTCCGGATCTCGACCTCGCCGATCCGGGTTGCGCCGGCCTATACCGCGACGGTTTCCACCACGTTGGAGGCGGCGCCTTCGGGGACACCGGTGCCGTTGACGGGCGAGGCGAGACGGCCGGGCGGACAGCCGGCGGTGTCTTCCCTGGTGAGCATCCATGTCCGGGTGCGCGACACGGTGCGGACCATCGCGGCCCTCACGGATGCATTGGGACGGTTCAGTGCGGACTGGCAGCCGTTGCCGGGCGAGGCGGGTTTCTACGAAGTGTCCGCAGGGCATCCGGGCGAACCGGTTCCCCCTGCGCAGGATGGATTCCGGTTGCTGGGCCTGCGATCGGTGCCGGCGAACCCCTCGGTGCGCCTGAGCGAGGGCAGCAGTGTGGGCGGAAGCCTCCGGCTGGAGAATCTGAGTGACGTGCCGTTGACGGGAATGCAGGCGGAGGTGGTGAGTCATCCGCCGAATGTGAGCGTGACGTTGAATCTGGAAGGCGACGTGCTTGGGGGTTCGGGAAGCCTGCAACTGGGCTATGGAGTGTCCGCGGCCGACGCCTCGTTCACCTGGGGCTTCATCCAGGTCCGTGTGACCAGCGCCGAGGGAGCGGAGTTGCTCATCCCGCTGCGGGTGGACATCGATGCGTTGGTGCCCCGACTGGTGGCGCAACCCGGCCGGTTGGAAGGCGGGATGCAGCGTGGGGTATCCCGGACGGTATCCTTTGTGGTGATCAACACCGGTGGCCTGGCCACCGGCCCGGTCACTGTCTCGTTGCCGCCGTTGCCCTGGATGAGCCTGGTGACGCCCAATCCGATTCCCTCAATGGCGCCGGGCGCGAGCAATGTGGTGACCGTGCAGCTCAATCCGCCGGCGGACCTGCCGTTGACGGTCCACAGCGGAAACCTGGCTTTGAACGGGACGGGCGTGGGGATCGCAGTGCCCTTCTCCTATCGGGCGCTGTCGGATGGCCGGGGCACGTTGGAAGTCACGGCGGTGAACGAGTTCACCTATTACGCGGCGGGATCGCCGCCGGTGACCAACGCGACGGTCCGGGTGCGGGATGCGGTGACCCAGGCGGTGATCACGAATGGAGTGACGGATGGAACCGGGCGCTTCGTGGTACCGGATCTGATGGAAGGCTATTACGATCTGGAACTGGACGCGGTGCAGCACAATGGGCATCGCAGCACGGTGTTGATCGAGCCGGGCGCGACCAACTCGGTGTCCGCCTTCCTTTCCTATCAGGCCGTGCGCTACAGCTGGACGGTTGAGCGCATCGAGATCGAGGACAACTACCGGATCACGATCGAGACGACCTTCGAGACGGTGGTGCCGGCGCCGGTGGTGACGGTTGAACCGGCGGTGTTGGACGTTGGCGACCTGTTGGTGGTGGGGCAGACCAAGCAGGTGAACATGACGTTCCGCAACCGGGGCTTGATCCGGGCCGACGATATGAAGCTGGGGTTCGATTCCCACCCGTTCTATTCGATTGAACCCTTGATCACCGACCTGGGATCGCTACCGGCACAGGGTTCGCTGACCATCCCGGTGACCCTGCGGCGCATCGGGGATTTCAGCGGAAGCTCCGGCCTGGTGCGCGGGGCGAGTGGCGTGCCTTGTGGGATGAGTGGTAGTGCCGCGTGGTCCTTCCAGTGCGGACCGTTGACCATCGGTGGTGGGGCACCGGTGGGCGTGAGCGGGGTGGTGGGGGATTGCGGCGGGCCCAGTGGCGGGAATCCTGGTGGGGGTTGGGTTCCATGGGGCGGTCCTTCCGGTGGACCCGGTGGCGGCACCGTCAACACCAGCTACAGCAGTCCGTCCTTCGGCATCAAGGTGGGATGCGATCCCGCCTGTCTGTTGCTGGCGGCGGCCGGATGCATTCCGGGTCCGATCGGATGTTTTGCCAGCGGCTTCTCGTGCGGGATGAGCCTGGCGGACGGGGTATCG
>CAZDYB010000350.1:0-5192 GCA_964509045.1 uncultured Akkermansia sp. | reverse complement strand
TCCGCTCCCGGCCCCGGCTCGATCCCCGTCCGATGCTGCCCCACATCCAGGTCCACCCAGACACCCATCCCCGGCGATTCCACCTCGCGAACCGCCGACGCCAACCCTTCCAGCGCCCCGGCATCATCCAGCACCGCCGAAAATGTCACCTCCGGAAACCGTCGGGCCAACCGGGCCAGACGCAGCGCCTGGGGTCCGACCGGTTGCAGGGCCAGGAGCACGTCCCGAACCCCGTTCAACGCCGCCATCTCCGCCTCCGCCACCGTGGCCACCTTGGCCTTCAGGATCCCCGCCGACACCTGCATCGCCACACACTCCGCCAACTTGTGCGTCTTCAGATGCGGTCGCAGCCGGGTCGGATCCCCCGCAATCTCCAGCATCCGGGCCAGGTTCCGTTCCGCCCGCCCCAGATCCACGATCAGGGCCGGCGACGGTATCCCGTCCGGATCGGACAACACCGGCCAGGTTGGAGGAGTCGACACCGGATTCAGGCGAGTTCGAAGATGACCTCGATTTCGACGGCGATGTTGCCGGGCAACGGACCGAGACCGACGGCGGAACGGGCGCCGATCCCGAGGTCTGCCCCCCAGATCTCGGCGAACAGTTCGCTGCAACCGTTGATCACCTTGGGATGCTCGTAGAAGTCCGGCGCGGAATTCACCATTCCCAGCGTCTTGATCACCCGCTTCACCTTGTCGAGCGAACCGAGGTTGGCGCGAAGGGTGGAAAGCAGCGTGAGCCCCACCTGCCGGGCAGCCGCCTTGCCGGCTTCGAGATCGAGATCACCCCCGACCACCCCCTGGATCAGTGTGCCATCCGACCGGACCGGTCCATGTCCGGAGGCATAGACCAGGTTGCCCACGATCACCACGGGCTTGTAGAGCCCGAGCGGACGGGGCGCGGGCGGAAGTTCCAGCTTGAGTTCAACCAACCGGGATTCAGGCGTCATTTTGAAATCCTGCCGGGAATCCCAGCCCGCTCCAAGCCCCGACATGCCCAGCCCGAACTCCCGAACGGCGGGTTCCACCCGCCGTCCACCCCGCAACCGCCCCGCCTCGCGGCTTGCCGCTGATGACGGGGCAAGGTAGGGGAGAGGCCGACATGACGGCCATTGAAGCACGGATGCAGGTCCAGAAGGGGTTTGTCTGGGTCGGCGTTCTGCTGGGCGCCGTGATCTTCGGCTTTTACATGGCGAGCAACGCGCCCTTGCTCATCCTCGCCGCCGCCGGGATCGGGTGGCTCGGCACCCTTCCCTATCATGCCCGGCTTTCCGCCGTCCTCGGCATCACCACCTACGGGTCGGCCCTCATGGTCCCCCTCATGCCCGGTCGCCCGTTCGTATGGGAAATCGCCGCCCTCCTCGGTTGGTCCGGTGCCGCCGTCCTCTTCGCCCTGCGCCGCTATTCGTCCGATTTCCCGGAGAACCTGCGCCGTTATCGCTGGGTCCTGCTCTTCACCGCCGGCTACGTGCTGGTGCTGCTCTACCTCATGCGCACCCATGGCCTGGGTCTGCGGTTGATGGGCGGCGACAAGATGGGCGGCCGTGTGTACATCCAGCAGCTGGCCTGCGCCTCGTTCCCGTTCGTCTTCGCCATGCTCCAGTTCTCGGAACGGCAACTCCTCAAGCTCTTCACCATCCACCTGGCACTGAGCTTCACCTTCGTCATCTCGGACATCGCCCTCGCCGGCCGTTCCGAGCTGTGGTGGGTGTTCTACTTCCTCGATCTCGCCAATGACGCCATCAGCTTCGAATTCGGCAGCGAAGCAACCGGTATCCGACGCTTCCAATCCTTCGCCATCGTGTCGGTCGCCCTCATGCAGTTCCTGCTCATCCAGGTGCCGTTGCGCCGACTCTTCACCGCCAGCGCCGTCTGGATGGTGCCCGTCATGACCCTGATCATCGGCATCGGGCTGCCCGGTGGACATCGCGGCGTCCTCGTCATGCTCGCAGGCCTCCTCCTGTTCGTGGGCTGGAGCCAACGCATCTTCAACGTCATGCGGGTCCTGATCGGCGTCCTCACCCTCAGCGTCGGCCTCGTGTTCGTCTACGCCGTCGGCAACCAACTCCCCCTCGCCGCCCAACGCACCCTCGCCGTACTCCCCGGCATCAACCTCGACGCCGTCGCCGTCGCCGACGCCCGCGGCACCCTCGATGGCCGCACCACCATGCGCGACATCGGAATCCAGCTCATCCCCCATTACCTCCTTCGCGGACGCGGATTCGGCCCCGCGTCTGAACCGGTTCCCTACCAAGGCTACGACGCCTACGGAATCATCACCGAACACGTCAACCTCGGCCGATTCTACAACGGGCCCATCGGTCTCATGGTGAACACCGGCATCCCGGGAACCCTCTGCCTGCTCGGTTTCCTCTCCGTCACCTCCGTCATCGCCGGACGCGGCCTGCGGCATGTGCGGAAGTTCGGTGCCGAAGACCGGTTCCTCCGATTCGTCAGCGTGAACAACTCCTTCTGGATGGTTCACGTCGTCATCTTTGCCTTCCTCCACGGCGATGCCGAGTTCGCCATGAACACGTTCGGCCTCCATTCCGGCCTCGTGCTCGCCGCCGATTGGGCACTCCGCGCCCGTTCCCGCGCCACCGCCCGCGCCGCTGCCGGGATCGAGGCCGCCAGTCCCGCCACACCCGCCCCCGTCCCCCGCCCCCGTCGCCCCTCCTCCGCCCTCCTTCCACGCCCCAACCTGGTGTGACCAACCTGGTGTGAATCACCGCCGGAAATCTCCCCATCGGGTGCTCCATCTGGTCGGCACCTCCGAGGACAATGGTGGCATCCTTTCCACCATCCGCGGCCTCGATTCCGGCGGGGATTCCGCAGTCTGGAACCACCTCGTCTGGGTCAATTCCGCCTTCATCCAGTCCCGCCGCCCCACCCTCTCCTGCCGCTATTCCCCACGCGCGCTCGACGAGTCCAGTTCCCACCTCCGTCTCCTCCTCGCCGCATGGCGTTCCTGGCCCGATCTCCGACACCTGATCCAGGCCGAGTCCCCCGCCGTCATCCATGCCCACTCCCGCGGTTCCCTCCCCTTCGCCTGTCTCCTCGCACGCCACAACCTCCCCGTCATCTTCACCAATCACGCCTACGCCCGTCGCACCGGCCTCTACCGCGCCGCCGCTCGCATCCCAGGCCTCACCACCGTCCTCCTCACCCCCGCCATGGGCCGGCATTACCGGATCGAACCCACCCCTTTCCGCGTCCACGTCATCTCCGAATGCGGCCGACGTCCCTTCTTCGAAACACCCCTCCCCACCCCAAAACCCGACGCCTCCTCCCGCCTCCTCCGCATGGTCGGCGTCGGGAATATCGTCGCCTGGAAAAAATGGGATCTCCTCGTCCAGGCCTTGCACGGCCTCGACCCCGGCCTCCTCAACCGCATCCAGATCACCCTCTGGGGTCCCATCCCCAACGACCGCGCCTCACGCCAGTACTCCGAGGAACTCCGCGCCGACATCCTCCGCCTCGGTCTCCAGAACCAGATCCGCCTCGCCGGCCCCTCCAGCGAGGTCGAACGGGTCCTCTCCCGCGCCGACTGGTTCGTCCTCCCCTCCACCAACGAACCCTGCTCCGTCGCCCTCATCGAAGCCCTCGCCTGCGGCATCCCAGCCCTCGTCAGCTCTTCCGGTGGCAATGTCGACATCGTCCAAGAAGGCCTCAGTGGCACCTTCTTCGATCCCGATTCCCCAGCCTCCCTCCGCGCCCGTCTCGAATCCATCCTCCTCGGCTCCTGCCCCGTCGCCCCGTCCGCCCGCATCCGCGAATCCGTCTCCCACCGCAGCGCCCCACACGTCGCCGCCCAATACGAGGAAATCTACGAACGCATCGCCGTCCCCGCCCCATAACGGTCCGGCGACAACAACCCCAGATCGATCGTCGGCCTCTCACTCGACACCAGTTGCGCGATCAACCTCCCGGTGATCGGTCCCAGCGACAACCCCATCATCGCGTGTCCCGTCGCCACCAGCAGGTTGTCATGCCCCCCGGACCGCCCCACGTACGGCAAACCATCCGGTGAACACGGCCGCAATCCACGCCACGGCTTCACCCCTTCAAAATCCTTCACCGCAAAGTCCGGATAATACCCCGGCACCGACTTCACAATCCCCCGCACCCGCACCGGGTTGATGTCTTCATTCAACCCCCCGATCTCCATCGTCCCTCCAAACCGCAACGTCGACCCCATCGGCGTCACCGCCACCCGCGCCTCCGTGAAGATCGCGCAGGTCAATGGCAATTGCCGCGGCCGTTCCAACGTCAGGCTGTAGCCCTTGCCCGCCTGCAACGGAAGCTCCAACCCCAATGCCCGGCCCAACCCCGCCGACCACGCCCCACCCGCCAACACAAATTCATCCGCCTCGATCGGTCCCGTCCCCGTCTCCACCGCCGCCACCCGGCGTCCCTCGGTCCGCCAACCCGTGACTTCACTTCCCCAGATGAACCGCGCTCCTCCCGCCTCCAGACGCGCCTGAAGTCCCGCCATCAACAAGCCCGGCGAAAGATGACAGTCCTTCGGGAAATACACCGCACCCTCCACGTCCATCCGCACTCCCGGTTCCTTCCGCGCCACCTGCCCCGCATCCAGCACCTCCGCCGGAATACCCAACTCCCGCGCCTGAACCGCCGTCCGCGCCTCTTCCTCCAACGTGTGCTGCTCCCGACACAGCATCAGCAATCCACGCTCCTCCAATCCGAATTCAATCCCCCCTTCCCGCGCCAACTCCACAAACGCCTCCCGGCTCGCCAAACTGAGATCCCGGATCAACGGCGCCGCCGCCCGCACCCGCTCCGCCGTCGATGCCTTCCAGAACTTCCAACCCCAGGCCATCAACTCCCGATCCAGCCGCGGCTTCACGTAGAACGGCGATTCCGGATTCCACATCCACTTCAACCCCAACGCCACCATCCCCGGCGCCGCCAATGGCACGAAATGGCTCGGCACCACCATCCCCGCATTCCCAAAGGAACATCCATCACGCCCAGGCCCGTTCCGGTCCAGCAACGTCACCCGATGCCCCCGCTGCTGGCACGCATGCGCAATGCAGAGCCCGATGATCCCCGACCCAACGATGCAGATGTGTGCCATGAAATGCCGTCCTGAATCCCCACAGCATCGCCATCCGCCACCCCGCCTGTCTTGTCATCAACCCGTTCCCCACCGGTCAATCCATTCCCATGCCC
>CAZDYB010000349.1:0-5210 GCA_964509045.1 uncultured Akkermansia sp. | reverse complement strand
TTGGGCCGTCCTGGCCCTGCTCGCCCTTTGCCTCGTCCCGGCCTTCATCAGTTGGCTCGCACGACACGCCCCCACTGTCCCAAGCGCATTTCTCCAAGCCGAATTGCTCAGCCCGGCCCTCGTCATCGCGCGCGCCAGCAACGTCTACAGCCTCTCCCCAGCCGCCGCCCGCAACACCGCCATCGCCGTTGGTGTCGTCGCACTCATCGGTATCGCTTGTCTCGCCATGGCTGCCCGGACCCTTGCCCGGACCGGTCGATCCGGCCTTCCCGCCGCCAAATCCGCCCCCAATACGGCCCGGCCAGCCACCGGAAAGTTTTCCAACCTGAAATCATCCGCACGTCCTTCTGTGGAAAGCGCTCCGGGCTGGCTCCAGGCCCGACGTCTTCCCGCACTCCCCGCCCTTCATTGGATCCTCCCCGCATGCCTGATTGCCTGGGGTTTTTTCTATTTCGCCGCCCGTCTCCTCCCCTCGTCGCTCGCCGTCCCCACCTTCATCACCTGCATGTTCATCACCTACGGACTCCATGTGATCTACAAGGTGCGACTCGCGCTCCTCGGTACGGCGCCGCTGTCCGAAGACATCCGGGGCGGTGCCATGGAACTCCTCCTGTCCACCCCGCTTTCCCCCCGACGCATCCTCGCCGGCCAGGTCACTGCCGTCACCCGGGCTGTCCGCGCCCATTTCTGGCTGCTCATGGTCCTGGGCTTCGGCCTCATCTCCTGCATTCCGGACGAGGAGTTGCATATCAGCGACGGGGATGTCGGCCCATTCCTCACCCTCTTCGTCGGGGGCATGGTCTGTGTCTGGGCCGACACCTACTGCATCCCGCGTCTGGCCGCCTTTCATGTCCTTCGGGGACATCCGATGGGAGCCGCATTGACCCGCACCCTGCTGCCGATACTGCTTCCACCCTGGGCCGGTGCCCTCCTGCTCTTGCTGTTGGCTACCTCCGGACTCGGCAGCAGCGGCGCAGTGATTGCCTTCCTCTTCATCCATTTGGTCCAGGCCGCACTTTCGATCGTCATCGGATTCAATTCCGAACAATCCTCCCAGACCCACTTCCGATTCTGGATGGCCTCTCCCCCCGTCCGACGGACCTGATCGGGGTGGGAATCGCCGGGTTCACCCGGGCTTGGGTGCGGTATCGCCATCGGTGTCTTTCGGCCACGAGCCGGGACCTTCCCCATTCCCCATTGCCTTCCCGGTTCCCATTCCCCAGACATGGCGCATGATTCCCCGCCTGCTCCGGATCCTGTTCGCCGTCGGCATGATCAATGTGGGTGCCTCGGCCGAAACCGTCGCCGACCGACGCGGTGCCATCCTCGATGACCGCGCGAACCTCGAGAAGGATCCGCGCTGGATCTACAACGACTTCAACAAGGGCTTCGAAGAGGCGCGCCAGACCGGCAAACCGCTGCTCGTCGTCCTCCGGTGCATCCCCTGTCTCGCCTGCTCGGGCATCGATGCCCGGGTGTTGCTCGACAATTCCGACCTGACACCCCTGCTCGACCGCTTCGTCTGCGTCCGCGTCATCAACGCCAACACCCTCGACCTGGCCCGGTTCCAGTTCGATTTCGATCTCTCCTTCTCCACCCTGATCTTCAACGGCGATGGCACCCTCTACGGCCGGTACGGCTCCTGGAGTCATCAGGCCAATCCCCGCGAGGAAACCACCGACGGCTTCCGTCGCGCCCTCGAAGCCGCCCTCAACCTGCATCAGGGCTATCCCGCCAACCGCGATTCCCTCCTCGGCAAACAAGGCGCGCCTTCCCCCTACGCCACCCCCATCGACATGCCCACCCTGCGCGGCAAATACACCCGAAACCTCGATTGGGAAGGCAAGGTGGTCCAAAGCTGCGTCCATTGTCATCAGATCGGCGATGCCCTCCGCGCATCCCATCGCGAACGTCGCGAAAAAATCCCATCCCGCCTCATCCACCCGTTTCCCGCTCCGGACACCATCGGCCTCGATCTGGCCCAGGATCATCCCGCCCGGGTCCGCTCCGTCCAACCCGGCCTCCCCGCACACCGCGCCGGCATCCAGGAAGGCGATGAACTCCTCACCCTCGCCGGACAACCCCTGATCTCGCCCGCGGATGTCAGTTGGGCCCTGCATCAAACCGCGGATGCTGCCTCCCTCCCCGTCACCCTGCGACGCGGGACTGAAACCCGGACGCTTCAACTCGAACTCGCGGAAGGCTGGCGGAATCAATCCGACATCTCGCGTCGGGTGGGAACCTGGAGCCTTCGGGCGATGGCCCTGGGCGGCCTTCAACTGGAGGACCTCACCGACGCCCAACGTGTCCAGCGCGGTCTCAAGCCGGATCAACTGGCCTTGCTGGTCAGGCATGCCGGCGAATACGGCGAACACGCCGCCGCCAAACGCGCTGGGTTTCTCAAGGGCGATGTCCTTGTGGAAATCGACGGAGCACGCCAACGCGCCACCGAAAGTGCCTGGATCAGCCGTCTGCTCCGGGAACACTCCATCGGGGACATCGTCCCGGTCAGCGTCCTGCGGGAGGGACGCCAGATCGATCTGAAGCTCCCGATGCAATAAGGCGGCCCGCCTGCTGACCTGCCCTCCCCCGGCATCACCATGGGCGGAACCATGGCCTTCCAAAGCGGGGCCAACCCCTGCGGATCCCCACTCTGGAGAAGCGGTCCGCAGACCGTCACCGGATCGGTCAACGGGCAGGAACCCGCCCCCGCCGAATCCGCGTGGCTCAACCTCCCCGGTGACCAACCCATCCCACCCTTCACGGAGCCCAGCGAAGCCGGAAGAACCGGAACGGCTCCGCCGGATCCACCACCAGGCGCCGGCCGTCCTCCGTGTTCTCCGGAGTGCCCGGTACCGTCGACCAGGGACCCGTCACTGCCGGAGCTCCTTCCAACACCGCGGCGGCCGGCTCGAATGGCCAACCCAATGCCACCCCTCCACCAGTCAATCGCGTCACCGTCACCGCCGGACGTCCCGGTGCCACCACCAACTCCAATGTGTTGTTCGACAACACCGGATCCGGAGTGTCCGACTGGGCCTCGCCGGTCACCCGGACCGACGCCACCGCACCCATCCGCGCCGTCACCGTGACCAGCGCCGCCTCATTCCGGCCCAGGTCGCCCGGCGAAAAGAACACCGTGGTGCCAAAGTTCTGGAAACTGCCGCGGCTCGTGGTCGCTTCAACGAACGTCGCGCCCGTCGGCAAGATCACGCTCAGGGAAGTGGCGATCGCCGGAATGGGTCCCCCGTTGCGCACCGCGAAACTGAAAACCACCTCCTCGCCAATCACCGGATTCGACGGCAGCGCCTGCCCGGTCAATCCCAGGTCCGCCGTCGATCCCACCAGGAAATCCCCCGCACTCTGTGCCACCCCGGACGGGGTCGTCACCTGGACCTTCCCCGAAGTCGCTCCCGCCGGCACCAGTGCCGTCACACTGCTGGCCCCGTTCACGTTGAACGATCCCGCCACCACCCCGTTGAACCGGACCTCGGTCGTCTCACCCAGGTTCGCCCCCGTGATCAATACCGCCGAGCCCACCTCTCCAAACCCCGGCGTCAATCCCGAGATCGTCGGTGTGAGCGCCGTGATCGTGAAGTTCCGCGGCGAAGCCACCACGCCACCCGGTGTTGTGATCCGGATCAGTCCGCTGACCGTGCCCACCGGCACAATGGCCGAGATGAGATTCGATGACGTGACCACGTACGAGGCTGCCAGGCCGGACGAAAACTCCACCCGGGAAACATTGGTGAAATTCGCCCCGGTCAACACCACCGTGTTGCCCGGTCGCCCCTGCGAAGGCGTCAGATCGGTGAACCGGGGTGCCACGAAAAACGGGGTCGCCGACTGGCTGCTCCCGTTCGGCGTAGCCACCTCGATCGCTCCAGCAAATGCTCCCTGCGGTACCACCGCCCGGATCAGGTTCGGCGAAACATTGGTCAACAACTGCGCGGTCACCCCGCCAAACCGCACCGCATTCACCCCGGTCAATCCGTCCCCCAGGATCTCCACCAGCGTGCCCGGTTCACCTCCGGCCGGCGCAAACGAGGTCACCCGGGGCAGCAACACGAAGTTCGACGTCGTCAGGAATGTTCCACCCGGTGCCACCAGCGAAATCCGACCGGACTGCGTCACGTTCGGCACCGTCACCACCACGTTCGTGGACGTCACCAGCGACGGCACCGTCGCCACATTCCCGAACGACACCTGCATCGTGTCCAACAGGCTGACCCCGGTGATCGTCACCACATCCCCCACCCGCGCCGACGACGGACTGAACCCGTTGATCACCGGTTGCAGGTAGAATCGCCCCGCCGTAATCACTGAGCCCGCCGGATTCTCCACCCCCAACGATCCACTCACCGCTCCCACCGGCACCTTCACCTGGACGGTCGATGGCGACACCGACTCGGTCGGAGCCTGGACCCATCCACCCGACACGTGCGGGAAATAGACCACCGACGTGAACCCGGGATCCGACGGATCCACGAAATTCTCCCCGAGGATCTGCACCGAATTGCCGACGACGCCCGTGACGGAATCCGCCGGCGATGTCGGCGGCGGAAACGAACGGGTGAGCCCCGTCACCCGGGGCGACACCTGAAAATTGAAGTCCGTGGCAAAGAAAAGCCCGAAGGAATCGTAGAGGGATACCGGCCCGATCGTGGCCCCGGCGGGTACGATGGCGATCACCCGGGAGGCGTTGCCACCGATCGCTGCCGTGGCGTTCCCGAATCGCACCTGCTGGACCAGATGCAGCGAACTCCCCAGGATCTCCACCTGGTCACCCGGTTGGACCCGGATCTGGTTGATCCCGGTGGCCGGCGGATTGAATCGACGGATTGCGGTAACGGTTTGGGCTTGGGATGCGAAGGCTGTGAAGATCAGCCAGAGACAGAGGGCGTGACTTGCACGCGAGTGGATGGGATTCATGTACGGCTCATTCCGACAGTGGGCACCCCGACTCAAGCGGTCGGTATCAAGCCTGTCAAAAACGAATCCCGATCCCTTCAACGGTACCTTCAACCCGTCGGCGCCTGGACGTACCCCTGACACAGGGAGGAAGAAGGCGGAGGAAGTTCCTGCGGGAACGACCGATCCCGATGCCCGATCCCGCTGCACGGATCAACCCAGGCGGAAACCCCGGGCCGGGAGGGAATGGTGCGAGGTGCAGGGTTTGAACCTGCGACCCCTTGCGTGTGAAGCAAGTG